>DATMWV010000086.1:0-3776 GCA_035562195.1 Thermoplasmatota archaeon | reverse complement strand
TCTCTCACGAAAGCAAGCTTTATGAGAATCAATATTCATACATACTGATAGAGAAAGGGATTTTGTGTTGAGTATACAATTGAAAAGATGATGACGTATGGGCAAATATTCGAAAGCAAAGATGTTTAACAGAAAAGCTGCACGCAGACAAAGCAAAGCTGATGTAATCCTTTCAACCTTGAACATCCAACCAGGGCAAACCATCGCAGATCTCGGATCAGGCGGAGGATTTTTCACGTTCCTATTTTCCCAATTGGTAGGCGAGAAAGGAAAAGTCTATGCGATTGATACGAATAAAGACTTCCTGGAATTTATCAATAAACAATCTGCGAAACAAGGTCTAACGAACATGACAACCGTGCTTGCAACTGAACAAGCTATCCCGCTGCCATCACACTGCATTGACCTTCTCTTTGTTCGTGGCGTGTACCATCATTTACAGAATCGTACTTCTTATTTCTCAGAAGCAAAAAAGCTTTTAACATCGCAGGGGCGGATCGCCATCATAGAGTTTTCCCAACAGGGCTCCAAATTGAGTTTTCATCGTCGATGCGGCCATAACGTCCCAAAGGAGATTATCATCGAAGAAATGAGCACGGCTGGATTTCAGGTTTCAGCCTCGTTTTATTTTCTGCCGGTTCAATCCTTTACTATCTTTCGACCAGTATAGTAAAAAAAGGAGAGGAAACGAAGGAGCCGATATCATTATATACAGCTCCATGCTTAATATTAACAATTGTTAATTAATGAGAAAAGGAGAAAAACACCCCATGAAAAAAACATCATCTATGATAATATTACTTCTAAGCATACTCATCCTTCTAACCACCTCGTTTACAGGATGTTTCGAACAACAAAACATCCAGCTCGACGCAGTAGAAATACGAGAATACCAAGGCGAAAAACTTTCCTCAGTCAACGACTTCCGCGAAAACTCCATCAAAGGACCACAACAGATCAACACATCGTCCTACCAGCTGAAAATAACAGGATTGGTAACAAATCAAAAAAACTACACCTATAATGAGATCATCTCAACCTTCCAGCACTACAAAAAAATCGTCACCCTGGACTGCGTCGAAGGATGGAGCGTCAAAATCCTCTGGGAAGGCATCCTGATAAAAGACCTCATCAGCGAAGCACAACCAGACCAATCTGCTAACACCATCATCTTCAAAGCATATGACGGCTATACCACCTCATTCCCTCTAAATTACACAACAGACAACAACATCCTGCTTGCATACAAGATGAACAACGCAACCCTCCCCCCAGAACGCGGGTTTCCCTTCCAACTCGTCGCAGAAAGCAAATGGGGATACAAATGGATAAAATGGATCACGGAAATCGAACTATCAAATAACCCATTCTATAAGGGATATTGGGAAAGCAGGGGATACTCAAATAGCGGAGATCTGAACGAAAGCTTCTTTGAAAAGTGATCAGATATGAATTTACTCAAGGTCAGTAAAACAATCACCCATGTGCTGCTTACCATTGTCATCATACTTTTCATCGCCACTGGATTTGGTATTACCAATTACCAGATCGTCGAATCACTTACACTCGGTGGCTTATCTAAACCTCTATCGTTTCAGATCCATACGAATCTCACCATCCCGCTCATCCTCCTACTCATCGCACATATTGGTTTTACCATCGGAAAAAAATTTTGGAAAAAAAAACAACCTTAAACCGTAGCATTCGCTCCGATTTTTGAAAAACGATTTAAGCAAAATACCTGTTCGCTTTCTTCGTGAATAATAAACACGTCGGAGTCCTTATCATCTTACTCGCTAGCATCATGTGGGCGATAGAGCCAATCCTTGCGAAAATCTCCTTTGAAAACTCTGATTTTCTCCACACCTCAGCGATACGAGCGATGGTTGCTGCACTCACCGCGTTCATCTATATTGTCCTTACAAGAAAAGCTCCTTTGAAGGTGACCAGACAGCAACTTTCCCCTCTCATCTACATCGCACTGGTCGGAACACTGATCGCAGATTTCATGTATTTCGTCGCCTTATCCCAAATCCCAGTCATCAACGCCGTCATCATCGGACATATGCAACCTATCTTCATCATCGCTTTTGGATTCTTTCTGCTGAAAACAGATACGCTTACGAAGTTCGACTATCTTGGCATCGCCCTCATGATTTTCTCCGGATTCCTTGTGACGACCCAGACATTGGAAAACCTCTTTACACTACGGTTCGGCACCATGGGAGACCTTATTGTACTATCTGCGACCATCGCCTGGGCGACCTCCGCAATCGTCATGAAAAAATACCTCACCATGATGGATGCAGGCGTGATATCCTTCTATCGCTTTTTCTTTCCCGCTCTGATTTTTGCAGCATATCTCGGGATGACATCCTCACTGTTTATCGCCAATATCTACCAGGTTTGCATAGGTGTGATCATCGGCATTGGCACCATCCTTTATTATGAGGGATTGAAACGCTTGAAAGCAGCTCAGGTCTCTGGTCTCGAGCTTTCAACCCCGTTCTTCGCAGCAATCCTTGCGTTTCTCTTTCTCAATGAGATTGCCACCAGTATGCAAATCATCGGGATCGCATTGCTTTTTGGCGGCGTCTACCTTATATCAAAAAAAGAGGGATAAGATCCTTTATTTCTCACCAACGGTTTTTCGTATCGCCTGTGCAAATGACAAGACATCCTGTGGTTGTGTGGTAAACGAACACATGAGCCGTACTTCACAGGTGCGTTCGTTGAACCGATGGAAATAATACTGTTTCTGAAGCTTCATGATACAACGATTCGGGATGATGGCGTACACCATGTTTGCTTCTACCTTTTGGGTGACCTTAACGCCAGGTATATTCTTGAGTTTCTCTGCAAGCAGCCGGGCCATCTTATTGGCATGCGAAGCATTCCCCAACCACAAATCATCTGCAAGAAACGCTGAGAACTGCGCAGAGATATACCGCATTTTACTGGTCAGCTGCATCCCTTGTTTCCGGATAAATTCAAAGTTCTTAGCAAGTTGTTTATCGAAAAACACCACTGCCTCCCCGTACATCATCCCGTTTTTTGTTCCACCGAACGACAAGACATCCACTCCAGCCGCCCCTGAGATTTCGTGTAAACCAGTCTTCAAAAACGCTGCCGCGTTGCACAACCGAGCTCCATCCATATGCAGCAACATCTTATGCGCATGAGCAAAATCAGCCAATCTCTGAATTTCTTTTGGTCGATATACCGTACCTCGTTCAGATGCTTGTGTTATTGAGATCACATGCGGCTGAGCCATATGGGGATCATCCACACCGACAAGATACGGCTCAACGAAATCAACCGAAAGTTTCCCATCAGGTGTTGGGATATTCACCAGTTTCGCCCCGATATACTTCTCAGGACCACAACACTCATGAACCGTCAGATGAGCACTCTCCGCACAAAAAATGGAATGAAACGAATCAGTGACGTTTCGAAGCCCAAGGATATTTGCTGCAGTCCCGTTATAGACAAAGAAGACCGCGGATTCTTTCCCGAATATCTCGTTGAGTAGGGCAATAGCTTGTTTGGTATACCCATCATGACCATAGGCTACGACATATCCATCATTGACATTTTGAAGGGAACGGAGAATATCTGGATGTACACCGGAATGATTATCACTTCCAAAACCTGCAAATACCGACATGCATGCACCAAGCATCAATTGTTATAAAAAATCTTCTATCTGACTAGCAATACTAGTTATAAACAGAATTAAAAAAAAAGAAAAAAAAGAATTAGTAAAAAAATAATGA
>DATMWV010000085.1:0-3480 GCA_035562195.1 Thermoplasmatota archaeon | reverse complement strand
TTCGAAGAAATTCGTTTATCTGAGCTATTTATATAAAAATAAACTTTGGCAATAACGTCTTATATTATACATTCACAGCCATATTTTGTTAAATCTATACACCTGCATATGTAGGTGCATATGCAGAATAAATGCTTGCTCCACTAGCATGATTTTATTTAAAAAAAGAGGAAAGGAGCGATTTTAGTTAGAGTTTCTTTGCCAGGCTCTGTCCATAGTCAAAACAGGCTTTCCTGCTGGTGTCATCAGGGTTCCAGAGTGTCTTGAGTCCTTCGTCTACCACAGTAAATCCTGCTGCTTTCAAATGCTCATTGATGACCTGCACTGATTCCCCACTCCAGCCATAGCAGCCAAACGCTGCTGCTTTTTTCTCCTTAAAGCCTAACCCACGTAGTTCTTCAAGCATGGATGCAGCCGAGGTAAGGATTCCCTTGTTAATCGTAGGAGACCCAAACACGATTCCCTTGGATTTAAAAATCTCAGTGATAACATCGTTTTTATCGCTATGACCAATATTGTAGAGTTTGACGGTGACAGATTTATCTGCGTTGGCGATTCCTTTTGCGATACACTCAGCCATGACCCGCGTGCCATTCCACATGGTATCATAGATGACGGTGATTTGGTTTTCTTTGTATTTGCTTGCCCATTTCAGATAGGTTTCAATAATAGATTTCGGATTTTTTCGCCAAATGACCCCATGGCTCGTACAAATGATATCAACCGGAAAGTTTAATGCCAAGACTTCCTTGATTTTCTTTTCCACAAGCGCGCTGAACGGGGTAAGGATGTTTGCGTAATACTTCATTGACTCATACTGCAGCTCTGATTGATCGACTAGATCATTGAACATAAACTCTGATGCAAGATGCTCCCCGAATGCATCATTACTAAACAAGATATTATCACTTGTAAGATAACAGAACATCGAGTCAGGCCAATGCAGCATCGGTGCTTCGATAAAGACAAGTTCCTTTTTCCCAAGACTTAGACGATCACCGGTCTTCACGACTTTGAAATCCCAGTCCTCATGATACTGACCCTTCAAGGATTTCACACCATTTGCCGTACAATACACCGGTGTATCAGGGATCTGTCTCATCAGCTCAGGGAGCGCACCACTATGATCTGGCTCCCCATGGTTTGCGATGACATAATCGATTTTATTCAGGTCAATTTCCAAAGATAGGTTTCTGACGAACTCCTTTGCAAACGGACCCCACACCGTGTCGATCAGAGCAACTTTCTCCTCTTTGATAAGATAAGAATTATAGGTTGAGCCTCGATGCGTTGATAACTCATTGCCATGGAACTTCCGAAGATCCCAATCGATTTTACCGACCCATGAAACATTATTTTTCACTGGTATGTTCATACGAAAACCTCCGACTAGAATATTCTCTCACAATCCTTACTGGTTCTTAAGAATTTCCATAACACATGAACATGGCAGCTTGATTCATTCTCTACTGTTTAACCGATTGATGAGCGTATTCGTATGAATTTAAATAGCAGTTGGATTATCTCGAATCACCCGGGGGAGCATCATGGAGATTGTCCCAGGAATACATGTAATAGAAGGCATTTCCGCTCATTGCTATCTCATCGATGGCCCTGAGCTGACACTCATCGATACAGGCATGCCGCGGAAAACAAAGAAAATCCTTCGATATATCACCGATACCCTCCAGAAGACTCCAACGGATCTGAAAACTATTCTACTGACACATTGCGATATCGACCATATCGGAAACGCCCGGGAGCTCCATAGGATTACTGGTGCGACTATCGCTGCCCATCCGTATGACGCTGACATCATCGCTGGGAAAAAAAAACGACAGACTCCCCAAAAAGCAATGAGTATTCTTTTCAAAATGCTCGGATTATTCCTGCAAGTAAAACCATTCCTCGTTGATGAAATAATCAACAATGGTGACACCATTGCTGGTCTGACTGTGTTTCATCTACCGGGTCATACCCCAGGCAGCATTGCATTGTTTGATCCCAAACGAAAGGTACTGTTCATTGGTGATACACTGGGATGTAAGGATGGAGTCGTCCAAGGCCCACCAAAAAGCGTCACATGGGACATGAGACAAGCCTATCGATCCATAGAGACACTCAGAACCCTTGATTTTACAGTGATGCTCAGTGGTCATGGGGAACCGTTAACATCGGATGCCTCAGCGAAAGTAAAACAGTTCATCACCAAAATAAATAAGACCAAAACAACACAGTGATTGTGAAAGACATGCATATCATAGAGACAAAAAATTTGACAAAAAAATTCGAAAAAATGACCGCGGTCGACAACCTGAACCTCCAGATCAACGAAGGGGAAATCTTCGGCTTGCTTGGACCCAATGGCGCAGGAAAAACAACAACACTACTGATGCTGGTGACCTTAAAACCCCCGACTTCCGGGACTGCGATAATCAACGGGTTTGATATCGTCAAACAACCAGACAAGGTCAGAAAATCCATCGGTATCGTATTTCAAGACCCAAGCTCCGATGAGATACTCACCGGATATGAGAATCTGAAGTTGCATGGCTGGTTATACGACATGCCTGATGATCTAAGGGAGGAACGAATCAAGGAAGTCCTCGAGCTCGTTGAGCTTACCGATCGGAAAAACGACCGGGTGAAAAAATACTCTGGTGGGATGAGACGACGACTTGAGCTCGCACGAGGACTGATGCATCACCCAAAGATCCTTTTCTTAGATGAACCGACCCTTGGCCTGGACCCACAATCACGGGAACATATCTGGAAATATATTGAGAACCTTGCAAAAGAAAAAAACATGACGATCATCATCACAACCCACTACATGGATGAGGCAGATAAACTCTGCGATCGGCTTGCGATCATCGATAAAGGAAGAATCGTTGTGCTCGGTTCTCCACAGCAGCTCAAGAAAGATTTAGGCGGCGATATCATCAGATTGAAAGCGAAGGCGTTGGACATCGAAGCGTTAAAGAACTTACCCTATGTGAAAGACATCAGTCCTTGTGATGGTGAGGTATGCCTGACTTTGGAGAATGCCAACACCCATCTCCAAGAGATCCTCAAGCTTGTCGGAAAAGTCGATTCAGTCGAGATCAGATCACCGACCCTTAATGACGTATTTCTTCATTATACTGGAAGAGCAATGCGGGAAGGTACACCCGAAGGAAGCTGGGCTGAGAAAATGATGAATGCGAGTGAGAAAAAATGAGCGAACTAAAAGGAATCTACGCGTTGTGGTACAGGGAGACAAAAGTGTTTCTCAGAGAACGATCACGGGTTATCTCATCGATTATCAATCCACTGCTTTGGTTACTAATCATCGGGGGAGGACTTGGATCAGCAGTCTCCTTTGAGGGTGCTGATGTTATGTCATTCATTTTTCCAGGGGTTCTTATACAAACCGCATTGTTTTCATCGGTGTTTTTTGGTGTGTACATCGTCTGGGATAAAAAAGTAGATTTCATGAAA
>DATMWV010000084.1:0-3722 GCA_035562195.1 Thermoplasmatota archaeon | reverse complement strand
GTATCATCCCACATCGCCCAGTCTGCAGCCATTGCATCCAAGCTAATTTTTTCTTGATCAAATTGGTTCAAAACCCGTTCAACATTCCCGCAGACGGTCTTAGCTTCCAAGTCTAAATAACTAGCAGTAATAACGTTGTTTAAGATTATACAGAGAATTAAACAAAAAAAACTGAATCCTGCACAAACTACGATTATGGATTTCGTCCGTAATTTCATATTATCCTTGCCTTTTTTTGACGACTCAAACGCTTGGGTATTTTGGTTTCTGATTCAGTTGACTACACAACTCATTAATCTCTTTTTTCAAATCAACCATTTTTACCTCTCGGTTCACCGTGACACTTTTGTATTTTTCCAATTCTTCAATTTTCATTTTTAAAGTCTGTTCAGCAATCTTCGACTCAGTGATATCCCGAACAATACTGACAATACATTGAAGTTCATGATTTTCCGTCAATATCGGTGACCATGAATGAGAAACCCATTTCGTCTTTCCATTTTTTGTACGAATTCGATATTCGAGATTCGATCCGCTAACCCCCTGCATTGCACTTGAGAGTGCATTATGTATTTTCTCGACGTCATCAGGATAAAAAATTTCCGGGATTTTTCCAACTAACTCATCGGGATTATATTCTAACACACGAACACAGGCTGGACTTATATATGACACTCGACCATCTGGAGCAGTAAGCATAATAACATCCTGAGTATTTTCAACAATACTTCTATATTTTTCCTCGCTTTCCTTTTGTGCTAATTCCATCTGTTTACGTACAGTGACATCACGAATAAAAGCCCAGAAACCACATAATTGATTTTCATCATCACGAATAACATAGGTCTGTAATTCAACCGGAAAGATTTTACCATCTTTATGTCTATATTCTTTTTCGTATAAGTCTGAATAACCACGTCTAATAACCTGCTCTTCTAGGATTTTCTTTTCAATATCATGCCATTTCATAGGCGTGATCTCTTCAAAGGTTATGCTCTTGAGTTCTTCTCTGGAATATCCAAGCATATTTTCAAAAGCATTATTGCATTCTATGATTTTTCCCTGCAAATCCACAGCCGCAGATCCGTCTCTCAAATTATTATACAAACTTCGATATCTGCGCTCCGACGTCGCAAGTACTACCTCTGTCGCCTTACGCTCAGTGATATCACGGGTAATGCCTAGGATACCAACCGGGTTGTTTTGAGCATCACGCAGAAAACACATTCGTACCTCTACAGGGAAGATCGTACCGTCTACTCGTTTTTCATTTAATTCAAGGGTTACGGATCGAAAAAGGTCTTTCTCCGGGTTATTTTCAAGATCCATTTGTGCAGTGAAGGCTTGCAAGGCACGTTCTACGCTCTCAGGTGTAAGTAACTCATCAAGAGAAAGTGTCAAAGCTTTTTCTGTGGTGTAACCGGTCAATTTTTCGTTTGAGGGACTAAAGTAGGTGAATCGGAGATTCAAATCCATTGTCCAAATGATATCTGAAGCATTATCTGTTACCAGGCGATATTGTTCCTCGCTTCGACGCAGCTCTTCCTCCGCCTGCTTGCGTCGTAAAGACACTGCCGCCATGAAAATGAAGTTCTCTAATATTTGCTTCGGCGGATCTGGTTGACCTTTCTTCATTCCGAGTATGGATGTACCATACAGTTTCCCGTTTATGATATAGGCTAATCCAATGAACCGGTCCACCTTCAGTAATGCCTGTATCGCTGCTCCTACTGGGCGCGAGATAGCCCCTAAGCTCACCTCATGCAAAGTTTTTTGGAACCCAATGATTTCTGTTGTCATCTGCTGGTACATCTCATCAGTTATGACAGAGTGGATTTTCGTCACTTGTGTGCCAAGCAGACTAACGACTTTTTCGAGCAACCCAGGCTCTATTTCAATATGTTTGGTGGTCGTTGTTCGGTTTGTAGAATTATAATCGGAGAACATTGCTACTTCGGCGCCGGCAATTTCTTTAATCCGCTTAATAATGAACGCTTCGAGATTATCTTCCGATGACAACATTGATAATTCGATGGAAAAACGGCTGAGTTGTGACAATGCTTCATTCTGCTGCGCCAACGCCTCTTCTTCCCGCTTGCGTTTGGTGATGTCTGTGACAGCTCCCACAACTTTTACAGGATTCCCCTCTTGATCATATACACCTATTCCTGCGCCAGACCAATAAAGCTCCGTACCTTCCTTGTTAATAACCCGATACGCCCCCTGCCACTTTTGATGTGACTTCAAACCGTTAGTCGCGACTTCTTTAACATTATTAACATCCTCGGGGTGAATATGTTTCAAAAAAGCATCTATGGTTCGGGGGAATGTCCCGTTCTCGTACCCCATTAGAGAATCGATTTTCCCAAACCACTGCATCGAACCCGTTTTGATGTTCCACTCGTAAAGAATATCAGTGATGCTAGATATAGCCAATCGGAATCGTTCCCCGGTCTCCCGCAACGCCTCCTCTGCCTTTTTACGTTCAGAGATATCTTCGAGGGTTTCCAGAATACTGATCAAATCCCCGTTCGTATTCCGAATTACCGTAGCGGTAAATCGTAACCATTTTCCATCATTCCCTAAGTTCGGGAAAAAGTCAGTTGCTTCAAAAGATTCGTCTAATAACGATGATTTTTTATATCTCCCTGCATACCATTTCTGGATATCATCTATACCACCGTCTATGAGGATATCCGCCATGCAGGGCCGTTTTTGAGTATAAAATGCCTTCCAATGATTTGTTGTACCAATAATTTCCTCAGCACGTATATTGCTTAGCTCCTCCAATGCTTTATTCCAGTAGAGAACTTGGTGGTTGCTGTCGATAACAAACGCAGCAATGGATAATCCCTGAATGATGGATTTCATTCTCTGCTCATTTTCTCGCAATGTTTCTTCAGAACGTTTACGATCAGTGATATTTGTCGTGACCGTAAGAGCACAAGGCTCGCCGTTGATAGTAATAATCTCAGAAGACATGAGTACGGTACCTACTCCCCCTGACTTCGTCCGCATACGAATCTCAAGATTGCGAATACATCCCTGTTCCTTCAAACCCTGAATGAATCTCGCTCGATCATCCGGATCAACCCATATATTCAGTTCGGTTGCAGTGCGACCAATTACCTCATCACGACTATAACCGATTACATGCAAGAAACTCTCGTTAACATCAACATAGCGACCCTCTTTTAAAGAGGTTAATGTAATGCTTTCTGGACTCAACCGGAATGCTTTAGAAAACATCTCTTCAGACCGATGTAGTTTCTCTTCCTCGTGCTTCTGTTCAGTGATATCCTTGGAAATTATAAGAAACTCACCATTCACAATATCGATAGTACTCTGTAGAAAATGCCATTGACCTGATTTATCAAGAAAACGAAAATCGATGTTATGAGTAAATTTTGCTTTCTCCTTTGACAAACCATCATTTTTTCGAGAATCAAGAAAGGTCAGCAGCATTTGGACAATATGTTTTTTATCATCGTTATGGATGAAACTCAGACCAGATCTTCCCAATAACTCTTCATTTTCATAACCAAGGATTTTTTTATACGATGGATTGGCAAATGTAAAAATTAAATCGAAATCAGCTGTAGTAAATGCAATCAGATCACTTGAGTTAAGGGCAACGAGACGATATTTCTCATATATATCCTCTAATGATTCTTTACTTTTCTCCTCAACGTCAGAAGAGATTTTTAATAAAATCCCAGAAG
>DATMWV010000083.1:0-2589 GCA_035562195.1 Thermoplasmatota archaeon | reverse complement strand
ATTATATACTAGGTATAAAAAAGATACTAAGTGATGGTTATGACCAAACGAAAAATCATAAAAATCAACGAAGAACAATGCAACGGCTGCGGCGTATGCATTCCAAACTGCCCTGAAGGAGCCATACAAGTAATTGATGGAAAAGCCCGGCTCATCAGTGATATCTTCTGCGACGGCCTAGGCGCCTGCATCGGACAGTGCCCACAAGATGCAATCACTATTGAAGAACGAGACTCAGAAGCATACAACGAAAAAAAAGTCATGGAAAACATCATCAAAGCAGGAGATAAAACAATCCTTGCCCATCTGAACCATCTCAAAGACCATGGGGAAAAAACCTACCTCAAACAAGCACTCGAGATTCTAAAAGAAAAAAACATCACCGTTCCGTTCAAAGAAGAACACACACCAGCACATCATGCTTGTGGATGCCCTGGAGCAAAAACCATGGAGTTCTCAGCAGAGAAAAAAGAAGGAAAAACCGAACAAGGCATCAGAGCATCCCAACTTACTCAATGGCCGGTCCAATTACACCTCATCTCCCCAAATGCACCCTATTTCCAAGGCAAGAATATCTTACTTGTCGCAGATTGTGTCGCCTACGCACTAGGAGATTTTCATAAAGATTATCTAAAAGGACACAGCCTTGCAATCGCCTGCCCAAAACTAGATACGAATCTTGAGTCCTATGCAGATAAACTGACTGCATTAATCAATGACGCGCACATCGCTTCACTAACCGTGATGACCATGGAAGTGCCCTGCTGCCGAGGATTACTAGCTCTTACCCAACAAGCAATGTCCCAAGCATCAAGAAAGATACCGATCAAATCGATAGTCGTCGGCATCAAAGGTACTATCATCAGAGAAGAAACCATCCCATAAAAAAACCTTAGAGCATCATCGATTGCCGCAGTTTCTTAATCCGATCACGCAGTGCGATTGCTTTCTCAAAATCAAGATCGTCAGCTGCTTTTCTCATCTCCAGCTCGAGATTGATAAGGATAACCGGAATCTCTTTTCGTGGAATGTGCTTCGTATCCTTGATTTCCACGACTTTTTCTTTAATCGGTTTGATAATTGTTGTTGGGATAATCCCGTGTTCTTCATTATAGTTCAGTTGAACGGTTCGTCTCCGATTGGTTTCCGCAAGTGCTCTCTGAATCGAATTAGTGAGAACATCAGCGTACAACACTACTTTTGAGTTCACATTTCGAGCAGCACGACCGATGATCTGAATCAGACTGCGCTCATCACGTAAGAACCCTTCCTTGTCAGCATCAAGGATCCCGATGAACCCGACCTCAGGGATATCTATCCCTTCTCTTAGCAGGTTAATACCGACCAGCACATCGAATTTCCCAAGGCGAAGCTCGCGGATAATCTCAGAACGCTCAAGGGTATCGATCTCCGAGTGTAAATACCGTGTCTTAATTTCTTTCTCAGCAAGATACTCAGACATCTCCTCGGCAAGTTTCTTTGTCAACGTGGTGACCAGCACACGGTCCCCGCGCTTCACCGTCGTTTGAATCTCGGCTATTAAATCGTGGATCTGACCCTGAATCTTTCGGACCTCCACGGGAGGATCCACCAGACCAGTTGGTCGAATAATCTGCTCAACGACCTGCTGCGATTTTCCCAGCTCATAAGCCCCTGGTGTCGCAGAGACAAAAATAACCGTGTGCATATACTGCTCAAACTCCTGAAAAGTCAACGGTCGATTATCGTACGCACTCGGTAAACGAAACCCGTACTCTATCAACGCTTGCTTCCGTGAGAACTCCCCATGATGCATCCCATGGATCTGCGGAATCGTCCGATGGCTCTCATCGATAAACATGACAAAATCAGAGGGGAAATAATCAAGCAGACAGTATGGTTTCTCCCCAGGTTTCCGTCCGTCAAGATGCCGTGAGTAATTCTCAATGCCTTTACAAAACCCGGTTTCCTGAATCATTTCAAGATCATATAACGTTCGTTGCTTCAACCGATGTGCTTCGAACATAGGAAGCTGGGGAAGCCGTTCTTCAAGCTCCTGTTTAATCGATTCAATCGCGCGTTTCTGACTACTTTCGGGTATCACGAAATGTTTCGCAGGAAAAATAAAGAGATATTTCAACACCTCAACAGTCTCACCTGTGTTTTTATTTAATTCTTTGATGGATTCGAGCTTGTCCCCGTACATCTCAATCCGATAGATATTAGGATAATACCCTAAGATGAGATCAATAGTATCGCCTTTCACTCGAAAACGACCAGGTACCAGTTCGGTATCATTTCGTTCATACTGAATGTCAAGTAATCGACGGAGAAGAGCGTTTCTTGGGAGGCTCTGCCCGGTTCTAATCTCAAAACCAAGCCTTTGATAATCAAGCGGGTTTCCGACATTATAGATACATGACACAGAGGCGACAATGATGACATCTCGTCGGGATGACAACGAGGCGGTCGCAGCAAGCCGCATCTGTTCGAGTTTCGGGTTGATATCCGCGTCTTTCTCGATATACAGGTCTCTCTGAGGAAGATACGACTCTGGTTGATAATAATCATAATAAGAAACAAAATATTCCACACGGTTGTCAGGGAAGA
>DATMWV010000082.1:0-18357 GCA_035562195.1 Thermoplasmatota archaeon | reverse complement strand
ATTCTATCGAGCGGAAGAAAGTATTTGTTTTTTTTCTCCTTGTTTTATTAGTTAGTACTGGAATTAATGGTATATCAAAAGATGTTTATACTGAACTAATTCCATCCGATAATAACAATGACGCCGGGTATAAAAAAGACGCAGGAAATGACCAAGCTCGAGCATTAGCCATATACCCTTGTGAACTGATAGACAATACCCCCGGTCGAGGAACAACAGGGACTCTGTCATCAACCGATCTTAATGATTGGTTCTTTTTTTCAGTTTGTCAAGGTCAAGAGATACACATAACGGTTACACCACCCGTCGGGTTTGACATGAACTTATCGCTCTGGACTAAAAATAATATACTGGTTGTATCTTCGAACAACTCAGGCAGTATTTCTGAGACTATTGCATATACTGCTACCTACTCTGGCTTTTGGTTCATGGAAATTACGTATCTGAGTGGAAATGAAATAGGACAGTATGTCATCGACTTTTATCTCCAAGGCCAGAACGATGCAGGTAGTGGAACTGATGCTCCAAATATTCCTAATGACGCGCTACTCATCACACCAGGAACATATTTCGGATATCTTGATATGAATGATCCCTATGATTGGTACACCTTCCAGGTGATCATTGGACAGTGGGTTCATCCTATATTGAAAATGAAGAATTACGCGATTCTTACTGATTTTGACCTTCAGCTTTATGATCCAAATGGGACGCTCGTCTATGAAGGAAACAGGTATTATGATGAGAACATTAGCTATCCTGCGGATATCACCGGTCAATGGAGCATTCGCGTTGATATCTTTCCGGGATGGGTGGATTGTCCCCATCCGACAAACTGGAGTTATTACTCCTATGGTTCTGGGGCATATAATCTGACATTGACGCTTGAAAGTTCAGGAGATGATATCCCTGAGGCTATCCCACAGCCCGACATCACCCCTATGACCAAGACCTATATGATAAGTAATGACCCGAAGAGCACCAAAGACGATTTCGCCTATCTTGCTGCGATCCCTGCCTGTAACTACCTTGATGGTGGTCAGCGCTATCTCGCACCAATCATTTACACCAATGATACAACACCGACGGTATATTATGATGATAATACATCCTTTGGAACCGTCGATGATACCACTCAATACCTTGTTGATGATTGGAATGACTATCTAGCATTATTCGGGGAGACGCCAGAACAATACACTCTAGCTGCCGATCCTATACAAGCAGCAGCTGATATCGCTACAAAAGAGTGGGCCTCTTCTCAGACCGCGGTCATCGCTGTCGATGGAAGCGGATCTGAGGACACGGTGAAAACCGTTCTGAACAGAACCTCACTCCTGAGACATCATACAAAAGCCCAAGAATTCATCGTCAGTTCTTCGCGGATAAAACAAATCGGTGGGTCCTATGCATACCCTTTATTCCTCGGACCAAACTGGTGCGCTCTGAACGTGAGCATGTTCGGAACAAGTGGGGCAACACCATCAATCAGTGCAATATTTCCCTTTTATATGATGATGCAACAAGACTGGTGGCCAAACCCGTATGACGGCCAAGGTCCGAACATCGATATGTATTATCCAATAACAAGGATGGGAATCTGGGCCGCAGGATTTGATTATTTAACCCCAAAATGGACGATGAAGATAACACAATACGCTGGGGATCGATATCATTTCAGAATCACTGACGCAGATTCATCAATCAGTGCAAAACTTACAACGAATCAACCATCTGATCTGCTTGTGTTCCTTATCGACCCACAAGGATACCTCAAAGCACCAGATCTACCTAATTGGAACGGACCGGTCAACCCGATTCATATCTGGAATGGATTTGAAAACCCATCGTATAACCCCTGGAGAACCTGGCATCCTGCACCACACACAGAATTCTCAGCAGAGGTACTTCACCCAGAGACTGGGATGTGGACTGCAATTGTCGTTCCACGAGATGCGAATGGATCCCTGGTGAAATATATTCTAACCGTTGATGTAAAGACAATCAACCAAGACCGTGCTGATGCAACAATATCCGCAACAAACGCAGCGGTTATCGCATCATTACACCATTACCCGTTACTCTACGTCAACAAAGATAGTATTCCAACCGCAACTGCAGATGCATTCACGCACCTTGGAGTCACAAAAGTGATTTTTGTCGAACGAGGTCAAATAGGCGCAGGTGTACGCGCCAGTCTACCAACGATAGAAAAAGATTTAACAACCATGCAGGAAATCGTTGATGAGATAAAGCGTAATTCTTCTTCTGAAAACTATATTACGGTTACTTCCTTAAAAACTGGAGAAGGTTTTTTTGCTCCTGCAGCAATGCTTGCTGCATATCATGGATCACCGGTTCTACGCATTGAAGAAGCATCTGGAAACCCAGCGGCTGTCGCAGATCGAATACATACGTGGAGACTCTGGGCTGGGGACTATTATCATGGAGGTCGAGATCTTGGTTCGTTACCAAAGGCAAGCGCACCAATACAGATCAGCAAAGTTGAACTCCTCATTCAGCTCATAAAAGCACTACTGGAAAAAGAGACTGTCCTTCCGACCTTCGGATTGGATGCAGATCGCTATTGGAACGAGGAGATGTACCACAGCATGAATGGGTATATCCAAAGTCTTGGTCTTGATCGGGAGGGACTAGAAGGCTTCTGTTTCGTTGCTCCACGAAACGATATCCCTGCTGAATTGCATTCAACGATGATGGGTAATAATTCCTATGCGGGTGATATCCCAGGGTTGACTCCTGCGTATTCATCTGCTCTTATTGTACGGGATTTGCTATATCCGGCCTTAATCTGGGCGAACCCTGGCAGAAACATTACCACATCGCAATTAATCAACTATGGTGACAGCGCCTCTTGGTGGTGGACGACTACAGGAGCTCAGGGGTTCACATCACGTGCTATAAAAGATATTTTACACTCACATCTCAGAGCCTTTGAAGGCCACTGCCTCTGGGATGCATCAGTGCAGAGGATGAATCAAGGCGCAAGTGTCCTGGTGTATACTGGTCATGCCACAGGCGGATCTGGGCTTTCTGGTCAGTATCTCCAAACGAATTATTCGAAATATCCGGATCAGATTTGGTGGGATGGCTGGCGAGGATATAGTTATGATAACTGGAAGACCCCCCGAGATAATGGTATGGTCTGGTATAACCCAGAACCACCCATGCTCCATGACTTTATTCATTACAAATGGGTTGACCAACAACTGCAGAACCTTCGAAGTAACGCTATCTTTTATGCAAGCACTCTGACAGGAGATAGTGATGGTCCCTTCGTGTACCTCGACCATGGAGCTGCTTGTTGGATCGGATATCAAGGAACAGGATATATCAATGGAATAGAAGAACAAAGTGAAGTACTCCTGCGTAATGTCCTCATCAATGGTGATCGTATCGGTCCGGCTCTCTCAAAATACATTTGGGCATACTCAAGGGATTATACAGCAGGAGATCTCGCTAACATGTATAACGAGAATTCATTAGATTCTCGTTTTCATCCCAATATCTACGGAGACCCAGATTTTCGCATCTACGACCCTGAATGGACGTTACCTGTACCTATCGATGTGTAATCTCTTCTCAGCATCGATTATAAAAAAGTCGGACTAGAGAAGATTCTCTTCTGCTTTTCTTAGTCTTCCTTCCACTTTGTCAATACAACCCCTGTGATAAAAAATATTGCAGCGAAGATAAGGACGATGCCACTGTTGATGAGTGCTTCTGTTTGATTCATGTAAATCATGGCATTACGTAACCCTTCGTTGACATAAAACAAGGGAAGTGCATGGGCGATTACCTGGATAATCGAAGGCATCGCATCTACTGCAAAAAAAGTACCTGCGAGAAACATCATCGGGAAGCTGATTGCCCCGGCAGCCATATCTGCAGTTTCTTCTTCTTTGACAAACCGACCAATAATCATCCCGATCCCTGAGAAAAGAAAACTCGTGGCAATAATGATAATGATGGTAAGAAGGTTGATATTGACTTTGATGCCGAAGGCAAGGATCCCAACGCCGATTGCAACTGAGGTTGATATAAACGCTAGAAACAGCATGAAAAGCATTTTTGCAAGGATCCATTCTGATCTGGTAATCGGTGTGGTCAACAACTTTCGGAGGATACCGTCTTTTCTGAATTTTGTGTTCCGCTCAATACTTCCATAGATGCTTTGTTGCATAATGGTAAAACCAATCATCCCTGGGATGAAAAAATCAATAAACCCAAAATTTTCTGTAACGGTGCTTTGTTCGGAAATTCCGATAATAGTTCTTCCCTGTGATATCTGCATGTTGATCCCCTGCAGCACGCTGGAGATCACACTGCGTAGGATCTGATTGGTTTGCTGTTCTGTCGGATCAAAATAATAAGTGAGATTCACTTGAATCGTCGGATCAACGTAGGAACTGGTGATAGCGTTTTTATACCCTTTTGGGATGACGATGAGGTTTTTGATGTTGTTCTCTTTGATGTAATCGGTGATACTATCACTCGTTGTGATGTTTTTAATATTCATAACCCCTGTGCCATCCAGGATATCAACGAAACTCTGTGACATATCGGTATTATCAAGATCTTGGACGTATAATGTGTATTTTCCTTCACCCATGCCTGAGAAAATCGCACCGAAAAGAAGAATGAGCATAATTGGAAACAACAAGGACCAAAATACAGTTCCTCGACTCCGTGACCAGCTCCGGATGCTATAGAGAAAATCAATCCCGACGATTTTCAAATTCATGTTTCTACCTCTTCTGTGAGTCGTGCTCCAGTCAACCGAAGGAATACCTCCTCTAGGTTCGAGCCTCTGATATCTACGCTATCGTACTCGATACAGTCATGCCGAAGCTCCGAGAGGACTTCTAAGACTTTTTCTTTATAATCGATTTTTACGGTAATATCCCCGTTTCCGCTCGAATGAACCTCAAATCCTTTGGTTTCTAATAGCTGTCGTGCTTCGTCTGATTGGCAGTTTTTTATAAACAAGGTCGTTTTTTCACCATATCGGCTGAGAAGTTCTTGTAGTGAGCCTTCTGCGATGATTTTTCCTTTATGGATAATTGCGATATGATCCGCCAAATGTTCAGCTTCCTCCATATAATGTGTGGTGAGGAACACAGTTTTCCCCTTGTTCCGTAGATTGGCAATCACCTGCCAGACTTCCCGACGTGCTTTTGGGTCTAACCCTGTGGTCGGCTCATCAAGAAAGACGATCTCCGGGTCATTGACAAGGGACAACGCAACACCAACCCGTTGTTTCAAACCACCAGAGAGGTTTCGGTACAGTTTTTTCTCATGGGATCGCAGATCCATCGCATCGAGAATTTCATCAATGTCCCCTCGTTTTTTATAAAGTTTTGAAAAATATGTCAACGTCTCACGAACCGTGAATCGTTCGAACGAATGAAACTCCTGAGGTAAGATGCTGATGCGTTCTTTGATTTGGTTAAACCCTGTTTTTGTGTCAGCGCCAAGCAGTTTGATGGCTCCTGCTGTCGGTGTCCGGATCGATTCTATCATCTCGACCGTGGTCGTTTTTCCCGCCCCGTTCGGCCCAAGAAACGCAAAAATTTCTCCCTTTTTTACGGCAAAGGAAATATCATCAACCGCAATAAGCTCACCATAGACTTTTTTCAGATGAGAAACCTCGATAGCAACAGTATTGTCCTGTTTCTCCCCCGGGATGGTGACGCGCCCCTTCAAATCACAGGCTGAACAGGTAACAACCTTTGTTTCTCCAGAGTTACCGTCAAATGTGGAAATTTCCCCACAATTCGGACATTTGAATCGTTGCTCTATCATATCCTTTCTCTTCTGATATTTTATATAATAACCGTGATTAAAACCAGGTATTTAGGTTTTATCCTATTCAAGGAGGACCTTTTTTTGTTCTTTCATCTGAGAATCAAAGGTATACACAATGGGTACACCTGTAGGAATCTCAACATTTGGGATCTCCTCATCGGAGATGTCTTCGACGTACTTTGTAATCGACCGGAGGCTATTGCCATGAGCGACGATAAGCACGTTTTTACCTGCTTGCAGTTCCGGTAGAATATTTTTTTTATAATACGGAATAGTGCGTTCACAGGTGTCTTTCAGGCTTTCCCCACGGGGTGGGTTGATATCGTAGCTGCGTCGCCAGAGATGGACCTGAGCTTCCCCGTATTTCTTCATGGTCTCCGCCTTGTTGAGTCCCTGCAGATCACCATAGTATCGTTCCGCAAGGTCAACCGATTGATAGACAGGGATCTCCTTATCCTGATTCCCTGTATAATGCTCCCAGGCATGGATTCGTTGTTCTTCATGGTACAGAATCGGGATTCGTTCATCTGATAATTCAAGTAAAATATAATGCAGCGTCTGGATCGCCCTCATGAGATGAGAGACATACATCGTATCAAAACGCATGTTTTTCAGTTTCTTTCCAGCTGAGGTTGCTTCCTCTCTTCCTTTTACTGAGAGTGGGACATCTACCCAGCCGGTGAATCTGTTCTCTAAATTCCATTGTGATTGCCCATGTCGTACTAAGACTAAGGTTGTCAATGACCGTACCTCCTTATACTTCATAAAGCGGATAATATTTCTCTTTTAGATATCCGACGAAGACTTTAGAATTTAACCCCTCGCCGCAGGTTTTTTTAATGATTTCATCAGCAGTCATCAGCGAACCATATTGGTAGACATGTTCGGAAAGCCATCGTAGGATTGTTGTGTAATCGCCTCTTGAGATTTCATTATAGGCACTCTGGTGTTCTTTGAGGAATTGCCTGAAGAGCTGTGACGCATAGATGGTTCCGATCGCATAGGTGGGGAAATATCCGAACTCTCCCCCGCTCCAGTGCATATCCTGCAGGACTCCTTCCTTGTCGTTTTTCGGGGTGATTCCTAAGAAGTCTGTGACTTTCTGGTTCCAACACTCTGGTAACTCTGCAACCGTGATTTTATCTTCAAGAAGATCAAGTTCTAACTCAAAGCGGAGGATCACATGAAGACAGTAGGTCAGTTCATCAGCCTCCACTCTGATGAACGATGGTCTGACTTGATTGATCGATTGATACCAGGTTTCAGTGCTCATGGTTTTACATTCATCCGGAGCGACTTTCTGAAATATCGGTGAGAAGTAATCCCAAAATGGTTTGCTTCGCGCTATCATATTTTCCCAGAACCTGGATTGTGATTCATGGATGCCAAGAGACGGTGCATCTGAGATCACCGTGTCTTTGTATTCTCCTTTCAGGATTCCAAGCTCGTAAAGCGCATGACCTGCTTCATGTGCAGTTGAGAAAAAAGACGACAGGAAGCCTTCACGTTCGTAGTTGGTCGTAAATCTCACATCATCATCTCCCATCGAGGTTGTAAAAGGATGAGTGGAGATGTCAAGGCGTGCCCGGTCAAAGGGCAGATGCATCCGGGCTAAAAGGATGTCACAGAGCTGTTTTTGATGATTACTGTCTAATGTCAGCTTGACAGATTGTTGTGTTTGATATTTTTTAGTTGAAGTGATGTTCTGTAAGAGTTCTACCAGATGCTGTCGTAGAATGGTGAATTCTTTTTGTAAGACATCAACAGTCATACCTTCTTCGTAATCATCCAGTAAGGTGTTGTACGGATGGCCCGGGAGTTTGACGTAATCATAGTATTGTTTTTCGAGCTCGACGATTTTTTCAAGATGAGGTTGGAAGAGGGAAAACTTGTTTTTTTCTCGTGCCTCCTGCCAGACGCCGTACGCTATCGATGTTGTTTTTGTCATTTTTTCAACGAATTCTGCTGGGAGTTTCCGTGCTTTTTCAACATCACGGTATAGCTTGGTGACGACCAATCGATCTTTTTCCGATAGTATGCTTGCAGCATCATTGAGTTTCTTCAGATGGGTATAGAGAGTTTCTGAGGTCACCCGTTCATGGGCTAAGCGTGAGATGAGCGATAGCTGATCTGCTCGTTCTTCGCTTCCTTTTGGTGGCATATACGTCATCTGATCCCATCCCAGCAACGCAGCAATGCCACCATAGATGGATACTTCTTTTTGTTCCTTGTAGATATAATCCAGTGATTCCTTCATAGTATTCTTCCCTTCTTCATATGGTGATTTCGATGCCAACAGGACAATGATCCGATCCGAGGACCTCCTGGTAGATGAACGCGTTTTTTATCTTTGGGAGGAACTCTTTGTTGACAAAGAAATAATCGATTCTCCAGCCGACGTTGCGTGCTCGTGCAGCAGTCTTCAGGTCCCACCAGGAGTACTGGTTTGGCTCTGGATGGAACCGTCGGAATGTGTCGACATAGCCATGGTCGATGAACGTATCAATCCATGCCCGCTCCACGGGTAAGAACCCTGAGGTGTGTTCGTTTTCCTTTGGTCGTGCAAGATCGATTTCTTTATGCGCGGTGTTGAGGTCCCCGCAGACAATGATGTTTTGTTTTTGTGCTTTGAGGGTGTCTGCGTAGCTGAGGAACTCGTTATAGAAATCGAGTTTGTATTGGAGTCGTTCTTTGTTTTTCTTCCCGTTCGGGAAATAGATATTGAACAATGTAAAGGACGGAAATGTGGTGATGAGGATGCGTCCTTCGCTGTCAAACTCCTCTCTGCCAAAACCGTTTTTGACAGACAATGGTTTTTGTTTTGAGAATGTCGCAACCCCGCTGTAGCCTTTTTTTTCTGCAGGGTTCCAGAAGAGATGATAGTCGGGGACGTTTCTGAGATGTGGTGGGAGCTGCTCTGGTGTTGCTTTTATCTCCTGGAGACACATGATATCTGGTGATTCTTTCAAAAACCAGGTGAAAAACCCTTTTTTGTCTATCGCTCTGATACCGTTGACGTTCCAGCAGAGTAGTTTCATCAGAGAGCACCTCCATTGTTTTTCTTACGGAATTAGTAGGTATTTCTTTTTCCCTTTATATGGTTTTGAATACGAGGCTATGAGGTACGTTGGAGACATGCGATGTAGAACCCATCGGTTTGATCGATATCCGGCCAATATCGTTTTTCTTCTAAGAGTCGATAGTCTGCATGGTTCTTGAGGAATCGCTTTATCTGCTCTTCTCCTTCTGAGGGTAGGATGCTGCAGACCGAATAGACCATGATGCCATGGGGTTTGAGGAGCGTACAATATTTTTCGAGAAGGTCTTGTTGTAAGACTGTCAGTCGTTCGAGATCCTTTTCAGTAAGTTTCCATCTGATATCAGGATTTCTCTGTAGCGTCCCTAGTCCAGAACAGGGGACGTCCAGAAGCAGTCGATCTGCGGTTCCTTGTATTCTTTTATAGACTTTCGCGGAAGTGATAAGTCGTGTTTCAATGGTGTCAGCCCCTGCCTTTGCCGCTCGTTTCTGCAGCTCTCGCAACCTCCATTCTTGGGTGTCCATGGCGATGATTTTGCCTTTGTTTTTTAGTAACGCTGCGAGATGTAATGTTTTACTTCCTTCCCCTGCGCAGGCGTCAACGACGCGCATCCCTGGTCGTGGGTCAAGGATCCGACTGACCATCTGAGAGGCAGCATCTTGGACTTCAAAGAGCCCTGCGTTGAAACTGGAAAGTTTGAAAACATTTATTTTTTCTTTAATACACAGTGCATCTGGGTTCCCATCGATTGGTTCAGCAAGGATTCCGTCTTTTCGGAGGATCACCAGCAGTTCCTTTGTTGTTGTTTTCAGGCTGTTTGCTCTGATGACCTGCTCAGGTTTTTTATTTAATGAGACAAGCACTGGTTCCCATCGCATACCCAATTGTTTTTCTCCTTGAACATCCAGCCAATCCGGAACTGACTCACGCAGAGCTCTTGAACTCTTTGTGGTTTTGATTCGTTGTAAAAGCTGCGTTGCGTCTAAGCCTTGTTTCTTTTGAAGCGCGGAAAGATCGCCTTTTTTTGAAAACAGGTAGATGGTGACAATATTCTGGAGGTCTTCCTTATCCGCTGATGGTTCTTTATTGATGATGTACCATAATGGTCTCCACCATCGGATGATATCATAAATCGTATCGGAAAATACTGCTCGTTTGCTGTCTTCCCACTCTTGATGAAGCTTCAACGTCTGCTCGATTGCCTTTGTCGCATAGACATTCTGCCAAAAAACAGCCTGCAGTGTTTCAATTATTGATGGGGTGAGTTCTTGCAGTGTCATTCGTAGGGTTGTCGTCATGGATGTGTTCTTCCTAGGATACCATCTGTCATAGACACTTGATTAATAAATTCATTCGCTTTCTCGTAATTTTCTTTTTGAAACAATCAGAATGAATACTTTCACTGACCCCTCATCGATATTTATAAGCTAGAACGACCCTCTCAAGTTTAATTGACCTTGAGTTACGGAGGACATGCCAGCCAGGGTTGCTGGCATATCTGCCACTTTCCATTTCCCTTTGCATCCCATCCCTCTCTTCTTTTTTTTCTTTTTCCTCCAAAAGAGTTTTATATATAAATCTCATAAAGAAATGTGATCACACCCCAAAAATTGGAAGTGGTTTAGGAGGAGTACAAATTTCAGAAAAAATGTGTGAGATGTGTAAACACAAATTCCATCTCCAGGAGCATCAAAGCGGTTTGGTCTTTGATGATAAATTTTTCATCTGTGAGGACTGCCGCACGAACACGCCAGAAACTGAGATAATGGAATGGTCCCAAAGCACCATGCGTTCGTCTTCATCAGCGATGCCAATATCTCTTTGGCTCATCCAAGAGCAAAATAAGGACAAACCGCCGTTCTCAAGAAGAAAAGAATAACTCATATTCACTGTGATTCCGGCCATCAGAGCTCTATCAAAATCCTTTTTTATAGCCAGTCTCATGCGGGTAGCATATGTTTATCATCAAACTCGGTGGGAGTGTTATAACCAATAAAGCGAAGGAATGTTGTTTCAAACAAGAGGTTGTAGACAGACTTGCTGCTGAAATAAAACAGGCGAACAAACAGGTCATTTTAATCCATGGCGCAGGATCCTTCGGTCATATCCTGGCGAAACAATATAAATTAAATGACGGGTTCAAACGAAAAAAACAAATTGAAGGATTTGCCCTGACACAAGCAATGGTTCAACGATTAAACAATCTGGTTCTTGCGTCACTGCATAACCATGGCCTCCCTGCCGTGTCCATCCCACCCCATGCGGTCCTCTCCATGTCGGATCATGCCGTCTCACGGATTGATTACAATGTGTTCAAAAAATATCTTGCCTTAGGATTCATGCCTGTCAGTTTTGGTGACGTCGCTCTTGATAATCAACTTGGTTTTTCCATCTGTTCAGGTGATCTGCTTATCCAACTGCTCGCCGCAGAGTTTAAACCAGAAAAAGTAATTTTCGTCATTGATGAAGACGGGTTGTACTCAGCCAATCCAAAGACCAACAAGAACGCAACCTTCTTTGAAAACACAACAGTAAAGGATTTAGAAAAACTCACAACGTCTTTAGACGCACACGCAGATGTGACAGCAGGGATGAAAGGAAAAATTCACACCATCAAACAAATCGCAAAAACCGGTGCTGACACTATCTTATTGAATGGGAATATACATAACAGGTTATTTGATACCTTAAAGGGGAAAAAGGTAAAATCCACCATCGTTTACGGTGATAAAATATGAACCAAACGGAGGAAAGGAAACGCGAACATGTGCAGATTTCATTAAAGGAAAATGTTTCTGCTCATTATAATTACTGGGATGACGTCTGTCTGATGCACAACGCACTCCCTGAGATTAATGAAAACGAAATTGATCTTTCGACCCAGCTGTTTGGAAAGAAACTGAATGCACCACTCATCATTTCAGGGATGACCGGTGGGTATCCTGAAGGAAAGAAGATCAACGAACATCTTGCGGCAGCAGCATCGACCTTCCAGATCGGCATGGGGGTCGGTTCCCAACGTGCTGCCCTAGAAAACCAGAAACAAGCGGAAACCTACAGCATCATAAAGGAATATGATATCCCCCTGAAGATTGCAAACATCGGTGCATCCCAGATGGTTCTCTGGGATAAACAGCAGATTCTTGATAACGCAGCAAAGATCGTTGAGATGATCGATGCTGACGTGCTCGCAGTCTGTCTGAACTTTTTACAAGAGGCGATACAGCCTGAAGGCGAGGCACAGGCGAAAGGCTGTCTTGCGACCATTGACATGCTGTCACGAGAATTCAGTCGTCCGATTATCATCAAGGAAAGCGGCGCAGGTGTCTCTGGCAAGATCGCTCATCAGCTTAAAAAGACGAAAATCTGCGGCATTGACGTCGGAGGCGCTGGTGGCACGTCGTTTTCTGCGGTGGAATATTACCGCGCAAAAATGAAAGGAGACACCCATAACATGCATGCGGGTCAGACGTTCTGGGATTGGGGTATTCCAACACCAACATGTATCCTTGAGGTCGGAAAAGCAACCAGCTGGGAGCTGCCCATCATAGCGACTGGGGGGGTCCGCCATGGACTGGATATCGCAAAAGCATTGGTTCTTGGCGCAAACGCAGCAGGCATGGCACACGCTCTCCTCAAACCAGCATTGAAAGATAAAAAATCCCTGGAACAGGAACTCGACGTCATCACTCGGGAACTCCGCATCGCGATGTTCCTTGTCGGTGTCGATACAGTTGAAAAATTATCAACGGTGGAAGTACGATATGGATCTACAGAATGAACTCATCAAACGAGCAGCGACGTTTAACACGTATTGGCAACAGTACCTGCCGCTAAAAAAACCAACGAAGCTGTACGAGGCGTCACAACATCTCCCCTTTGCTGGCGGAAAACGATTCAGACCATTTCTGACCTTGACTTCCTGCGAAAGCGTCTCAGGGGAGATGCAGAAAGCACTCCCACTTGCTACTGGTCTTGAATTGATACATAATTTCACATTGGTTCATGATGATATCATGGATCATTCCCTGCTTCGGCGTAACCTTCCTGCGGTGCACGTCAAATTTGGTGAACCCGCCGCAATCCTGGCTGGAGATTTGTTATTCGCTAAGGCCTTTGAGGCGATCCTGGATACATCTGTTGATTTTTCGACCTTTAAACTCATACAGCAGGATTTCATTAACTGTGTGATATCGATCTGTGAAGGACAACAAATGGATATGGAATTCGAAGAACGCAAAACAGTAACCGAGCAGGAATACCTTGATATGATCGGGAAGAAAACAGGTGCATTATTTGAATTGGCTGGAAAAGGTGGTGGGTTGATTGGCGGTGGGAACCCATCGGAAGTCGCTGCGTTGCAGACCTACGGGATGACGCTCGGATTGGCGTTTCAGATTTGGGATGATTACCTTGACATGAGCAGTACAGCAACGACACTGGGCAAGGACATCGGCAATGACATTAGAAACGGAAAAAAAACACTCATCGCCGTTCATAGTCTTACGCATGCGACCGGGAAACACAAGAAACTGCTCGATTATGTTTTTGGGAACCATGCTGCATCGGAACATGATGTCGCACTCGTCTACGATCTCTTCAAGGAACTTGGATCTATTACGTATGCACAACAACGTGCATTACAGTTGGTCAACCAAGCAAAAGATGCGATAACAGTCATAAAACCATCTGATGCCAAAGAACTCCTCTATCAACTGATCGAGTATACCATCCAGCGAGAAAAGTAACCATGCCTGCTCAGAGGATACAGCGTGAAGCGCGCAAGTTTGCGCTACAGAATGCGGTGTTATTCAACGGAAAAGCAAACGAAAAAGCGGTTGTTGGAAAAGTCATCGCAGCATTGAAAAAAGATGGAGTAACACCAGCAGAGATCATCCCGATTGTCTCCCAGGTCGTAGCACAAATCAATAGGATGTCTGCTACTGAACAGCTCGCTGAGCTTACCACACTTGCTCCTGATTTGCTGCAGAAAGAAAAGAAAGAAAAAGATTTTTCTCTCCCCGAATTGCCCTTTGCTGAAAAAGGAAAAGTCGTGACTCGTTTTCCACCAGAGCCAAATGGGTATCTGCATATCGGTCATGCGAAGGCAGCCATCATAGACTCTGAGTACGCCCGTATCTACGAAGGAAAATTCATTTTACGATTTGATGACACGAATCCGGAGAACGCGCTCCTTGAGTTTTATGACGCACAGAAAGAGGACTTACGATGGCTTGGGATAGAATGGGATGTCGAATACCACACATCTGATCATCTCCTGACTCATTACAAACTTGCTGAGCAGCTCATCAATCAAAAGGATGCGTATATCTGCAAATGCACCCCTGAAGTCATCAGAGAAGGCAGATTTCATGCAAAGGCCTGTGCATGTAGAGAGGAGTTCACCGGACCTGTTGGCCTGGAACTCTGGAAGGAGATGCTTGTCTCCTCCCGCGAGGTCAACAGGATTCTTCGGTTACGTGGGGAGATGAACAGCGAGAACACCGCAATGCGAGACCCGACTTTGTTTCGGGTCATTGACACAAAACATCCTTTGACTGGTGATACGTACCATGTCTGGCCAACCTATGATTTCGCCGGGGCGATAGAGGATAGCATCAGTGGAGTGACACATCCTTTCCGGACCAAGGAGTACGAACTACGAGATGAGGTATATTTCCGGATTCTACGCTTGTTACACCTTCGGCCGCCTCATCTAATGGAGTTCTCCCGGCTATCGATCGATGGGATGCCAGTTTCAAAACGAAAGATAAAACCCCTCATCGAACAAGGACTTGTTTCCGGGTTTGATGATGTCAGATTACCGACCCTGCAGGGGTTGAAACGGCGAGGGATCGTGCCTGAAGCGATTAAACAATTTGTGCTCCAACAGGGTATTTCAAAGGTAGAGTCGGTTGTTGATTTTAGCCTGGTCGAATCCGTGAACCGGAAGTATCTTGACCCACGAGTGAAGCGTTATTATTTTGTCCCTGATCCCGTGCAACTTCATGTCAAGGATGCTCCGAAAAAAACCGTAAAAATCTCCTTGCACCCTGATGATACCATGGGGTATCGGACCATTCATACCGCTTCGACTTTTTTTATCCCACGACACGATGCTTTGAAGATGAACACGGGAGATGTGTTTCGACTGAAAGGATTGTATAACGTAAAAATCAACAAGACTGGTGATACTGTTCAGGGCACCTATGATGGAGAAGAACTGATACCTGAGACTGCGAAGATTCAATGGACCACCGATGAAAATATCGAACTGAGGATTCTTGTCCCGAGGCTTATTTTCAAAGGAGAAACCTTCAACCCAGATAGTCTCCAAGAACTCCATGGATATGCTGAGAAGGCAGTCACTGATGTCATTCCTGGTGAGATTGTGCAGTTTGAACGTGTTGGATTTGTCCGACTAGAAAAACAAAAGACAGGTCTTGTAGGATTTTTCACCCATAAGTAAAATCCCCTTTTTGTTATTGTCTGGTGAGACTTTCGGAAAATCCTCCTGCATCCGCAACAAGGGTAAGGACACTGTCATTTTGAGAAAAACGATACTTGTATGACCCAGGGTAATAGGTGTCGATAATCAATTTCCCATTCGAAAGATGCCATGTGCCAGGGATTTGACCTAGTCCCATGTTCGTGGTGACATATGAACCATTGGCGTAGAATATTCTCGTTTCTGTGTAATTTGTTTCGCTCATCGGGTTTTGTTTTTCTTCAGTCTTCCATGTGCCAATAAATGTATCCTTCTCCGTGCTTGTTTGGGTGCAACCGCTTAGGTATGCAACGAGGATGAGGAAGCAAAACACAAAAATGTAATATTGCTTTCGCATGTGTTTTGGAAATCATCGTTGATGATTTCATTCTTTCTCTTGTTGACTTTGTAGGTAAGAATCTCTTTGTACAACAGAACATCTTAGTTTTTTCCCCTGTCCTGAAGGAAGGTATTTAAACATCTACGTGATTTCTTCTCCCTGCAGGGATGCAGATAAAAAAGGATGGGAATCTATGCGTTTCATCAATATAGCAGTGGTTATGCTAGCATGTTTCTTCCTTGGAGCAACAACGGTATGTCGCGCTGCCCCCGGACTCCAAGCAGACATTGATATGACAACGATCGCGGTGGTGGTAACAGTCATTGCCTTGCTGCTTGCGTTTTTCTTCCTCATGGGTGGCGTTAAATATGTCACCCCTGAGAACGTGCTTGACACCGAGATACGGAAAAACCTCTATGAGTACATCGATGAATACCCTGGAAGTCATCTTCGTGAGATCGCTAGGGAGCTTGATTTGAAGCCTAGTAATGCAGCCTGGCATCTTCGGAAACTTGAGCAGACCAATCTCATCAGAAGTAGGGCTATTGGTGGTAAAAAAGTCTACTACCTTGTCGAAGGAGGTATTGAGGCAAAACAACGTGCGGTCGCAGAGTCTATATTACGGAATAAAAACGCTCGGGACATCATGGCGTACCTCTCAGAGCATCCAGGCAAGCATCTCCTCGAGATAGCCCATGCTCTTGCCATCAACCATCACGTGGTGAAATGGCATATCAACAAACTCTATGAAGCGGAGCTTATCGAAGGAGACACCACGAACTCCGCGTACCCGATCTACTATCCAACAGAAATAGGACGGCAGTTCATGGAGACGTATATCGAGTATCTGAAAACAACCGTCGGGAACGCTGCTTAGATTCTGCCGACGTCAACGACTTCGACGTTATCGACTTTCTTTATCTTCCCTAACTTTTCGACAATAGGATCAAGGCCACCCTCAACATCAGGGACTGCAACTGTCACATCAAGACCTCGAAGACCAAATGCGATAGGTTTGACTTCGACGCGACCGAGTCGAGCTGGTTTTTGGACGACTTTTTTTACTTCTTCGGTGATAAAATCCATATCTTTGTCGGTAATGACTCCATCTGGCATGAGACGAATAAGTGCTATGACTTCCCCCATTGAGTTATCCTCCTATGGTCCTCTGAATCCGCATTTCGGGCAGAGATAGACGATACTTTGTTCTCGGCAGTTTGAGCAGCGTCCAATCATGGTTTCGCAGGTTGGGCATTGGAATGTTGTCGAGCCTTGTTCAAGTAATCCTTTTCCGCATGAAATGCATCGATCAGCTTTCTTCATAGGGAAAACCGTATATCCTGCTCATTTTTAAACCTGACGCCCTCTTCAGTAGTTCCGAAAGTAAGGAGGAAAACATGGAAATTTTGGTAAAAATACACGCTGAATGATTTACCAAGATTTGCATGATAGGTCTTTCTTAAAAATATGTAAGTACGTAGAATCAATATTTTTGTAGTAATGATTAATACTCTATGTTATAGGCGTCCAGGGGTTCAAATCCCTTTCCCTGCGTAATTTTTTAACAAAAAATAGATTTAAATAGCCCGGGCATATTAATTTTCTATAGTGGAGGAATTTCAATGAAAAAGAAATGTTTGGCTATTGGAATCATTATCCTGTTATTTGGCATGTGTGTTATCCCAACGAATGCAAAAAATATAGAAAAATCTCAGTCAATATTAAAAGGCAATTGGTTGTATGTTGGTGGGGATGGACCAGGGAATTATAGTAGAATCCAGGACGCTATTGACAATGCAAGCGATGGAGATACGGTTTTTGTGTTTGACGATTCGTCACCTTATTATGAAAATATCGTGGTTGGAAAATCGATAACCATTCAAGGTGAGAATAAAAATTCAACCATCATTCAGGGGACAAATAACACCTACGGAATAAATATCACTGTTGATACTGTCTCGATAATGGGATTTACTATCCAGAATTTCTCGTTTGGTATTTATCTGACATCAAATCATAACCGGATTTCAAGTAATATTTTCAGAGAGAATTACTGTGGTATAGGGACTCATTATGACAATCTATCGACTTCTGTTCCTTCATATATTGGACACAACGTAATCACGAATAATCTCATCATCAATAATTCTAATGCCATATTTGGTGTCAGTGGGTGGAATAACACGATTCAAGAGAACAATATATCTCAAAATTATATGGGAATTACCCTAGGAGCAGCATTCAATACGGTAGTCCTCGTGAATCATATCTCAGAGAATTTCATCGGCGTCACCGTCCTAACCTCATATAATACAACATTGTATCACAATCATTTTTCCGATAATGAACTCGGTGTTTTGACATACGTAACTTCTGCTGACAACATCCTTCAAAATAATTTTATGAGAAATAATTGGAGTGCGATGTCTCATCAGAGATTCCTACCGAAAATCAAGCTAGATGTACCACTTCGTCGGAATATATGGGATGGGAATTATTGGGATGAACAAAGATCGTCCCCATACATGATCCCTGGAGTTCTTATGATAGCAATATTCAAGGTTCATGTAGGAGTCCAAGTTGATTGGCATCCTGCGCAGGAACCCTATGACATCCCAGGATTGACCTGAAAAACCTCCAAAATTATTGTCATTAAAAGGAGT
>DATMWV010000081.1:0-5959 GCA_035562195.1 Thermoplasmatota archaeon | reverse complement strand
ATATTATTCATATCTAAAAGCTCCATCAAGAACCGTTCAATCCCAAACCCAAACCCACCATGCGGAGGCATCCCATAGCGGAACGCCTTCAGATACGCGTCGAAATCCTTTGGATCAAGACCGCATGCTTTCAACCGTTCTATTAATAATGTCACATTATGAATTCGTTGACTTCCCGAGGAAATCTCAACACCTTTGCATTCCAAATCAAACCCACGGGAATATTTTTCCCCATCAGGCATGGTATAAAACGGTTTTGACTCTAGAGGATATTTTGTGATGAAGTAGAAATCCACACCCTCTGCCTTCATGATGTCTCCAAGAAGTCGTTCATCTTCTGTACTCAGGTCCTTGCCCCACTCAATCGGTGAGTGCTGCTGTTGAATTTTATTGACCACATCATCATAAGGTATCCTGGCAAAAGGTAATTTCGGGACTGTTACAGTTTTTTTAAGGATTTCAAGCTCCGGGGTACATTCACTCGCACGTTTCCACATGGCATGGACGAGATGCTCAAGAATCTGCATCACATCCTCTTCATCTTTTATGAATGCCATCTCAATATCAACTGCAGTGGACTCGTTCAAATGACGTCTCGTATTGTGTTCCTCTGCACGGAAATACCAGGCGATCTCATAGACCCGGTCAAGACCAGTTGCCATCAGACTCTGTTTGTATAACTGGGGAGACTGGGCAAGAAACGCTTCTTTCTCAAAATAGCGAAGCTTAAACATATCGGTGCCACCCTCTGAAGAACTCGCGATGATCTTTGGGGTATGCACCTCAAGAAAATGCTCAGATCGCAGGTACTCATCAGCAGCAGCAAGAACCACATTACGAATCTTAAAAATCGCTTGTGTCTCTGGTTTTCGGAGATCAATAATCCGATTATCGAGACGTGTATCAAAATCAGCTTCGACCTTGTCAACGACTCCAAGGGGCAACGGTGTTTCAGCAACCGATAGAATATCGACAGATTCAGGTAAAATCTCATACCCATTCCGAACCTTTTCATTCTGCTTGCAGAGACCTTTTACAGAAATAACGGACTCACGCGGCAACGAAATCAACTGTTCAAAAAGCTCAGGGGTCTTCTTTTTAAGAATCGTCAACTGCAACGTCCCTTTTTTATCACGCAATATCAGAAAAGCAATAGAACCAAGATTTCTGATATCCTCAACCCAACCAGCAACAGTCACAGAGGAATTATATTCTTTTTCCGAGATTTCTTTTGAGTAATGACTTCGATACATATAACACCCCGTATTAAGACAAGGAATTTAGTCTTTTTGAAAGGAAACATATGACTTTTTCAAGATTTTCTGTATTATCCCATGACCTGATAAGTTTTTCAAGATGAGAACGCTTAGCATTCTTTAACTTATGAATCCACCACTCAATTCGAGGAACAGCTCTCGTCACATTATCGACAATGGTGATCGTCGCAGACTGCGCTGTCCGTGAAAGAGGATTCAAATCGATGGCGATAACAGTTTTTCCCATTCTCTGCAACGCCTGGCAGCGGTCACCATCTTCAAGAGGAACAAGCACCACATCAGCAGTATAAATTCCTTTTTTCTCACAGAGGGCACGATCAGAATCCAAGCCAGGGATCCGAGCATCTGGACGAACTCCGTAGAGTGTTTTTACACCTTTTTTTCGAAGAACAGCAGCTATTGTCTTCACACGCTGGGGAGATCGATGAAAAAGGTTCACCTCGAGTGTTGCCGGAATACTCTTGGCAAGGGAAATACATTCATCTGCAGCTAAGGCGGTCACATTTCCATTAATCGATATTACAGGGTTTTTTGCAGATAACAAGGCTGCAGCCGCAACTTTTTCTGCAATTTCAGCCTGCGGGATGGTAGTTTCACCAAAGAGATAATCAAATGCCTCCCCACGACCATGCGCAATCAATCCGGTCTCATGAACGATGCCTTGTTTCATCGCCTCTGAAATCAGTTCTCGTGTTATCAAGGAGTGATACCGCGGATGACTCTTAGGAATCTTATGCATAGGAACACCTTGAATAACTCAAGGACCTTTTTAAAACTTAGGGAGAAAAAATAGAAAAAAAGCGAAGGAAAAAATCGCTTTAACCGTACATTTCCGGCTGTGGAATCTGACTCGCACCAGAGACAATCGGTTTTGCTTGTTTATGGAATCTCTGAAGTTGTTTTTCAATCCGCTCTGCCTCATCATACAACGGGCCGACGTTTATATCAATGCCAATGATCAGAGCAATGACATTGATCGCGGAGGCAGCAGCACGGGCATCAGGGTAATTCGGATGTGCTTCAGCAAGAATCGAGATAACATCAAACTTCTCATGCTTTCCTTTATTCAACAACACTCCTGAGACACCAGCGATGATCCCATTTTTAAACTGAGGGATGTTTTTTGCTGCGAGGGTCGCCCGAGCGTTCTCTGTTGACCCAATCGCATACGCATCCACGATCATCTCATCCTCACCTGATTTTCCTTCGACGACCATTCCCTCAGGAGAAATCATCAATTTACAACCTTTTTGCTTTGACCAAATCATTATCGCGTTTGATAACGAGTTAATCAAATTTGGTTTAGGTTTAAATTCAGAAACAAAGACAGCCAGTTTCTGCCCATTTGCTAATGTGCCACCATAGATTCGTACAGGGGCGAGAGGTTCACCGGTATGAACAACAGAAAGCGTTGGAAAATGCGGTGATTCCATAGCTCCAATCTGTTTTAAACCAAGCGCATCGATCATATAATTGGCAACAATTGTACTGACAAGACCTATGGATGGAAATCCTGCGATAACAGCTCCGTTTGTTAAATTCATCTCTTCAAAATCTACGATTTCAATGTCTTCCAACGGCACCACCACCTATTTTGCACTGTAATACCTCCCAAGCATTTAAAACTAATTGGTAGAAAAATCCAAACAATTAACCTTTCACAACCCCTAATGGCAAGAGCTTTGCAACTTTTAAGGAAATCCCGGCTCCATGGGTGACGTTGACAACCTCACTGACATCCTTGTACGCATCTGGTGCTTCCTCGGCCATGACTTTCCAGCTCGCAGGATGTGCATAGATACCTTTCTTTTTCAAATCGTTCATGATTTGTTCACCACGGTAGCGATGCACTGCTTCGGTTCTTGACATGACCCGCCCTGCACCATGACAGGTAGAACCAAATGTTTCTTCAGAGTTTTTCGTCCCATGAAGCAGATAGCTTTCGGTTCCCATATCCCCTGGGATTAAAACAGGTTGACCGACATCCCGATATTTTAAGGGAACCTCTTGTTTTCCTGGTCCAAACGAACGTGTCGCACCCTTGCGGTGAACGTATACTTTTCGTTTCTTTCCATCGATTTCATGTTCTTCGAGTTTTGCGATGTTATGACAGACATCATACACGATACCCATGTTCATATCCTCAGCACGTTGGTGAAGGATTTTTTCAAAGGATTCTCGGACCCAATGCACAATCATTTGTCTATTGCACCAGGCGAAGTTCGCTGCACACGCCATTGCTTTTAAATAATCTTGGCCTTCTTTTGAGTTCACCGGAGCACAAGCCAGTTGCCGATCTGGAAGCCAGATGTTATATTTCTTTACCGCCTGTTCCAGCACTTGAAGATGATCGGTACAGACTTGATGACCAAACCCTCGAGAACCAGTATGAATCATCACCATAATTTGACCGGTGTTTTGAATCCCAAATGCTTTTGCAGCAGTTGGGTCATAAATCTCTGCGACCTTCTGAATTTCTAAAAAATGATTCCCTGCACCAAGAGAACCAAGCTGAGAAGCACCACGTTGTTTTGCTTCATTGGAGGTTTTTGAGATATCTGCGTAGTCTAAACAACCATGTTCCTCAATATATTCTGCATCTTCTGTCCATCCATACCCATTCTCGATAGCCCATTTCGCACCTAGTTTTAACACATCATCAAGCTGCTTTCTATTGAGATGAACCTTAGCCTTTGAACCAAGCCCTGAAGGGACATTGATAAACATCTCATCAATAAGATTCTGAATCTTTTGTGGATCTAAATCGGTGAATTGAAGATTTGTTCGTAACAACCGGACACCACAGTTGATATCATACCCGACACCCCCTGGTGAAATCACTCCTGTTTCTTCATCCATCGCAGCTACACCACCGATGGGAAACCCATATCCCCAATGGATATCAGGCATCGCGAGTGATTTCCCAACGATCCCTGGCAGCATGGTGACATTGGCGACCTGCTCTAGTGCGTTATCCATGCGAATGCATTCGATCATGCCGTTGTTCGCATAGATAACACCAGATGTCTTCATATGAAGGTTGTTCTGTGTACCCTGATAGTTTGAAGGAATTTCAAAACGAAAATCATTTATTTTCTGTAACGGTCCGTTCCATTTCATAGGTATTCTCTATTGGCGAATAGAAAGAAGGATTTATAAAAGCTATGAGTCGTAGGTTAGCGTTTCTTTTTAACGAACGGCACCCCGGTTTTTTTATTGATAGCGATACGATATCCTTCTGGAAGTGTGGAAGGGTGCCCTTTGCTAGATTTACTCTTAGTAAAGAAATGAATTGTTGATCTCTGTCCATCAGGTTTCCGTATATCTCGCTTATAAAGCGTATATTCTTTAAACGTACAGACATTAAGAGGTGTTGAGTGTTGTGTTTTCTCTTTCGAAGAGGATGATTCCCATTCCCCTGAATCTTCAATTTTTTTCTTTTCTTTTTTCTTGGTTACTTTTTGCTTTATAGGAATAAACTCAGAAGTGTTTGTTTCAGGGATTTGTTGTTCTATTTCTTTTTTAATCTGTTTTGCGAGTTTCCGTTTCATCCCATGGATTTGAACAAGATCATCAAGGGATGCATCTTTTATGTTTTCGATGGAGAAATACCCGTTTTTATAGAGAAGTTCAGCTGTTTTTTCATCGATGCTCTCTATACCTTTAAAGTTATTGTAATCAACATTTATCTGTGGCGCTTTGGTTATCTCAATGGTTTCTGCGTCCAAGGGTGGTTCTTCTGCGGGTTGGAGATCGGGTCGTAGTTTCTCCGAGGTTAGTTGTTCTTGTCGTTTTTCTTTTTTTAATCGTTTCAGTTCGAATTTCTGTAGTTTTTTGGTTTCTCTTTCTTTTTTTCTTTGTGCCTTTTTCGCTGCGCGTTCCTCTCTTTTTGAAAGTTGTTGAAACGATGGCTCAGTAGGTTCAATTGGTATACCATCCATGGTATGTACAATCTGTTCTTCTTTCGTTCGGGAGGGTCCCCATTCGATAGGTTTTTCGTCTTCAGGCATCGGAGTGATGCTGATTCGTTCAAATTCAGGGACGTCTGCAACCGCTGGTGTTTCAGGTGAGTCTATTGCTTCTTCGGTTTGTTCTTCTTCGACTGGTTGCCATTCAGGGAGGTTTGATTCATCCAACGATATTTCTTCGTCATGCATGATCACATCCTGCTCCTGAGGTTCAAGTATGGTTTGTCTAGGGGTGACTTCTAAAAATTCAGGTATACGACGATCAATTTTTTCAACTTCGAAGAGTTCTTCATCTGCAAAGATAACATCCGATGCAGGTATTGGTTTTGTCTGTATCGATGTTGATACAAGCTCAAATTCAGCAAGGGGCCTAAGAGGTTCTATCGTAGGTGGGGGTGTCATAAAACGAGGGCTTATTGCAGTCTTCGAATGAATAGAAACTCTTGGTTCCAGGGATTTGGATTCTGGGAAAAAGCGGTCAATTCTAGGTTGAGTCTTATATAAATCTCCGCACAATCTTCGGCGAACCGACTCGAGTGCATAGTCATCTTTTGAAATAAGATATCTAAGAGAAGGGTCTGACGAGTTATCCAAAATCCGCCGTAGTTTCGTAAAATCATCTACTTGAGATTTTTTCTCTCGAGACATAATGTTCAAAAGAGTATAAGATTCCACATATATTAATAAATTTCCTTCTAGAATCCTCTTTTTTAT
>DATMWV010000080.1:0-4362 GCA_035562195.1 Thermoplasmatota archaeon | reverse complement strand
TATTAATATACTATAAAGAAACCATGCGAATAAACCACACGCAGAAAATGAATAACAACGACAAAATAATTATACACGCACTCTTATACACTTCCGAGGATGGAACATGGCACTCATCCAAACAGATACTAAATCTTCAGTGGGAAAAATAGAACGAGTGAAAACCGGCATCAAAGGACTTGATGAATTACTTTCAGGAGGTTTCCCTAAAGAAAGCATCACGCTGATTTCAGGCCCCCCAGGAAGCGGAAAATCTATCTTCTGTTACCAATTCATCGCACAAGGTATCGAGGATGGGAAACGATGTCTCTACTTAACACTCGATAAAAAGATCGAAGGTCTTCTCCTGCAGGCAACAGAACTCGGTATTAATTTTGAATCAGCGATCCAAACCGGACAAGTCAAATTTCTCTTCCTCAACATCAACAAAAAACTCATCTACGAAAGCATGATCAACGAGATTCTCTCTGGAAACTACGACCGAGTTGTCCTAGACTCCATCACCCCCTTATCTGAGATGCCTATCTATGTGAACAACCCAGAATTTACAACAGAGGTCAATACCATTGATCATGAAGAAGTCACATCAGGTAATTTTCCCATCCGACGATTACATCTCCATTACATCATGAACGCATTGGAAACAGCCAAATGCACCGCTGTTGTCACCTCCGAATTACCATCCGGTTCTACGAATTACTCCCGTGATGGTCTTTCAGAGTTCCTCGCAGATGCAGTCATCATCCTGAGCCTTGACCCAACAATGGACCGACGGAAGCTTGCCGTGATGAAAATGAGAAGCACCAAACACACGCTTAAACCACAGAACATCGAAATTGGCAAAGGCGGCATGCACATAATCTAAGAGCTATGTACCATTACAAACCACCAAAAGAGCTACGGGCGCTTTTCATTGCACACTACGCACCATTGCTGCTTATCATCCTCATCGGACCCCTCACCGCTTATTATGGTGTCTGGGAAATCCCTTTACCGAAGCTTCTCAGCATTGTTCTTGGTTGTATCGTTTTTCTTCTAGGGACCTATGTGTATTTTAAATGGGAGATCTTCTGGCACAAGACGTACAAAGGACAACTTGTAACAGGTGGTATCTTTCAGTATATCCGACACCCGCATTACACCTCTGTACTCATCGTTGGTTTTGGTCTTGCGTTGTTTTTCTATTCGGTAGCCGCCTGTATCATTGCACTCATCGCAATCCCTATCATGATCTGGAGTATACTTGATGAAGAAAAAGTATTGGTAAGACAGTACGGAGAGCAGTATAAAGAATATATGAAAAAGGTTCCCTGGAGAATCATCCCTAGGGTTTTTTAATTCCCGTAGCACCAGTCACCTATGGTTTTATTTACATTCAGCGCTCGGAGGTAACCATTGTTTTCTCTTGAAAAGGATATAGATCAGATAGGTGCATACGATAGTTGAAACAATTAATATGGTAATAATCCAGGGCCAATCGATAAGATCATTGATTTTACCGATCCCAAAAATGGTTGCTAACGTGTTCGGTACAAGTCCTGCTGTGGCTAGGACTCCAAGCCAGGTGGCGATAAATGCTAACCGGTTGTTCAACATCTGCAATTGATTGTTATAAATCGTCTGCAGTACTTCAAGGCCTGATGCAAGCACCTCACTCATATGTTCACTGAGGGCAATCTGTCTGTTGATGTCATCTCCTAAGATTCCGATCCGCTGAAGGAGTTTCTGGTTATCGGTTATGGTCTCTGCATCCCCATAGCGCAACGAGTTAATCACATCCCAAGAAGCCCATAGCGTGTTCAGATAAGTGATTAACGCATGCTTCATTTTATAGATGTCATTGCCGATTTCGGTCCGTGGCGCCTTTGGTTGTACCATAAATTTTCCAAGTTCATCGCCTTCTTCTTCGATCATCCGCAGTCCATTGAAGTTCTTCTGATTGTTCTCATCAATGATCCGAGTCAGCAGGATCGTCAACTTATCGTTCCACGGAAGATCCTGACGGATTTTCTTCATGAAGACTTCTGCATATCGATAGATTTTTTGTAAGCGAACGACTCCTTTCGGGTGAATCGTTAGTATCAAATTCTTCCGAATGAAAATCAGCAATGGATGCACATTGACATCAAACTGATCGACCCTCACTGCAGGTAACATTAACCCTAATTCTGTGTCTAAATCCTCATAGGATGAGTATCGGTCAGCAAGAACACTAGCGACAAGCTGCAGACTGAATTTCAGAGAAGTCGCGATAACAAAACTATCCTCATTGATGTTATCAACAGTAAAATCCATCCATTCCAGTGCATCTTCCTTTAAATGCCCGACAATCTCAGAGATATTGTCACTTTCTTGTTTTGTCGTGACACCGTCTTTTGAGAGTGAAACGTAGAAAGCACTCTTTTGTGTCTTTTCAGTTTCTCCCATACGTCACTCTCCCTAAATTGAGAACTATATTAAATTTGACTCTACATCCGCAAGGAACTTATAAAGGTACGTGCTTGTTATCGAACACGCAGAGAAAACCATCATTGTTTTCAAAGACGACGACATCCAATTTATAAATTCATGATCGTTATGGACACCATGGGGAGGAGCCTATGAAGGTTCTGTTCATTGAACCACCAAGCACAACATCAATATCCATGCTCCCACCAATTTCTTTACCAACGTTAAAGGGATTTATTAAAACCAAAACAGCCCATGACGCGAAAATTCTTGATTTGGTGTTTCATGGAACGGATTGGCAACAGCGTGTTCTTGAGGAAATAAAAAAAGAAAGACCCGATCTCATCGGTTTTTCAATGCTTAGTTTTAATTATCAAGCAATACTGGGGATCGCACGGTTCATCAAACAACACAGTACTATTCCGATTATCGCTGGAGGGGTTCATGTCATCCTCTCAGCCCAAGAAGTGATCTCGAACCAGGAAATCGATATCGTCTGCATCGGCGAAGGAGAATATGTGCTCAAAGAACTCCTTGATAATTTCTTAGATTGTTCAGTAGTAGACGGCATTTGGTATAAAGATAAAGGAGAGATCATTAAAAATAAGCCACGGCAGTTAATCACTAATTTAGATGAGTTAGCATACCCTGATTTTGAAGATTTCGATATACAAAAATGTCTGTTCATCTACAATAATCATCTGTCGATCATGGCGTCGCGAGGCTGCCCGTATTCGTGTTCGTACTGCAATAATCATGCGTTACGGAGGACTCTCAAAGGAACCTATGTGCGATTCCGGAGCGTGGAACATGTCATAGAAGAAATCGATGTACGAATCAAACAATATTATGACAAAGGATTCCGATTTTTTTATTTCTTTGATGACACCTTTATTTTGAACAAAGACTATGTCCTGAGATTCTGCAAACAGTTCAAAGAAAAAGGTTTTCATAAACTGCTTCGATGGAATGTCAATATACGAGCGAATCTGGTCACTGATGAGCTCATGAAGGCATTGAAAGATGCAGGGTGCTACCAGGTACGCATGGGTATCGAATCTGGAAATGAGTTTATTCGAAATACGATCTACCATCGAGGGATGACCAATCAAGAGATAGACAATGCAGTTACTATTATCAAGAAAAACAACCTACAACTCCGACTGTATTTCATGGTCGGAGCGCCACAAGAAACCATTGAGATGATGCAGGAAAGCTTATCAATGGCACAGACACTGAATGCTGATGAAATCTTCTTTGGCGTATTGTATCCATTGCTAGGTACGGATATCCTTCAAATTTGTGAAGACGAACACGTCCTTGAGGTAAAAAACGGGGTATGCTCTTCTGAAATAGGACCTATAAAAAAAACAAAGTACGTCTCCTCTGTTCAGATCCGACGGTTCCTCCGGCAGGTGCAACACTGGCAGATGAGACACTATATTCAGGTTGGTCTGGAATTACGTGGACCTCTTTTCATTCTGGATTGTCTGCGCTTTATCTTTTTATACAAAAGAAAGTATCATTTTGAAAAAGATCAGCTGTTTCGGTGGAATGTCCAGAGGTACACCCTCTCGCAGACATGGAAGTGATGGTGGGACGGACCTGTCGGGATTTGAACCCGAGTCAGAGGCTCCGGAGGCCTCTGTGATATCCAAGCTACACTACAGGTCCATGGACAAATCGGCTAACCCGCAGAAGAATTAATAGGTTTTGCTTTCCATTGGTTGTTTCATATTGTCCTAGGTCTGATACTATGGGCAAAAAAACTTTCTCAACCTCGAGAAGTTTGCATTGAAAAAAATTTTTGATGAAGCACAATTAACAGGCTATGCTTTTGGTTTTTCTTCATCCTGTTTTTTTGCTTTAAATTCAGTATATCCGCATTTTCCACAGCTTGCTCTATCCTTATGG
>DATMWV010000079.1:0-5021 GCA_035562195.1 Thermoplasmatota archaeon | reverse complement strand
TATTTACCGAGATATGGTCTGGTTTGATGATCAATTGTTCACAACCGCTGCAACACACTGTCAGAAAAAACAGGCTGACGACAATGGTGATTGTTTGTCTTCGCAATCCTTTTTCCTCTCAAATACCCATAGTACGTGATGCTTTAAAAAATATATCCCTAGAACCTTTATCGTTTATGAAATTCAGTTTTGATTGATAACGGATGGAGATAGCATTATCATTTCCGACAAACGTAAAAAAAACAATATTTTTTTGGTGGAATGTAGGAAAAAGTGCTCCATGGATTTTATATTATCTGATGACTTGCTTATGTATGACGGGGGAGCGAGAAGATTAAACCAAATAAGATAGTTGAATTGTTTGCATTGTCATTCACAATCGTTTTTCAGTTATCTCCTCCATCGAAAGCCCAAATGGTATGGCAGCAGAACTTCATACATCTCTCCAACACCTTTCTCTTTTGATGCTGCCATACTTTTTTTGCCTATAAATTTTTTTATGCATATTTTAATATGCATACTTATTGCTATAAAATATTTTTATTTGATGCACTAAAGCTGATTAGGAATAATTCAAAACATAGCGTTCTTTTTTCTATGTGTAGATAGATCCGATCGTTGAAAGAAGCGATGTGAGCGCGAGAACCGATGTTATCATGTACACACCAATTACAATCATGCCAACTCGAACGTATTTATCCATCTCGTCGTTGACGATCCCTCCACCAATAAGAAATACTCCGGTGATGAAGAATCCTAAGGAGTTCAGGGTTTGTGCAGCGCGATAACCGGTTAGATCTGTACTGAATGTTAACACAATCGCCCCGATCCAAATGAAAAGCATGCCAAGGAGGATTGCTGCGATGATCAGATTTTTTGAGAATAGAAATCGAAACACTTGATGAATTGGTTCTCGTTCTGATCGTGTTTCTTTTTCGATTTTTGCTCCACAGCTTAAACAAAACTTAGAGTTTGATGGTAGTTCAGCGCCACATTTACTACATTTCTCATCTCCCATATAATACCTCACCTAATGTTGATAACATTGTAGTCGTATAATAGTGTTTGTCTTTGGGTCTTGCTTAGTTATATAGATGGGAAGATCATGTGAATTATCTCACTAGGGGATTACCTTTCAAAAATGTTTCAAAACACGTTTTCCTGTTATTTCTAAGTTATTATAAGAGTTCGATGAGGCTTTTCATTTCAGGATTCTTCAATCCTACTTTTCGAATCGGAATAAGAGTCTCCAGGAGGAGATACTCTGCTAATAATTTATCAAGATTTTTGGAAATATTTTGTATCATTTTTTTTGCAGTGACAAGATTAGGGGCGTAGAAGGTAACGACTCCATCGTATGTTCCATGGGTAAGATAGATATTCTCAATTTTCACATTCTCAGGAAGCATAGAATCAATTTTTCCACCTGCAAGTTCTTTTTTGAAATCAAAATGTATAGGTAGTGTGCTTCTCTTCACGAGCAGGACAAAATGACTAAGGCCTTTGACTTCTTCGTTTTCTATTCCAACGTACCCCCAGATTGTTTTATTTTCCTCAAAGTGTTTGATAATCCTCCAAACTTTCTGACGGGAGAATTTACATCTTTTAGCGATATCGTCGATGCTTTCTTTTCCGTTTTTCTCTAGAGCATCAAGAACTTTTTTTTCATCCTCAGTTATTGGCTCGTTCATGGTTATCATAACGATCCCTTACAGTTTTCAATATTCTTTGTCAATATTCATTTAGATGATAATACCTGATTCCTTAAAAACCAATGGATTTACGTATTAGGAGAATTTGTTGGATTTTATTTTATGTATGTGCCCTATGAACTGATATATCTTTTTATGATGCCTTGTTGTGATGTCGTTATCGAGGTAGTTGCTGTTTCTTTAAAGCGGAGTATTGATTCATACAGAACAGATTGGCTGCCCGGTAACCTTTTAATACAAAACACTATTCTCATTCGCTACAACGCCTATAATTATGCCGTCCTAGCTCAGTTGGTAGAGCACTCGGCTGTTAACCGAGCGGTCACCGGTCCGAGTCCGGTGGACGGCGTTTCGACCTCCTTTTTTCTTATTTTTAGTCATTTGATTTGTACAAAATTCGGTTTATAAACATCTAATATTCCAATAATCATATAAACCGTATGCAATATTAATACAACTGATTCCTATGAAACATAACCAGAAATCCCACGCCCTCATTTTTTTGTTATTTCTTGTCATGATAGGAACCTCCTTTAACCCTGTGTCAATATCAAAAAACATTTCTTCGGAAGAACAAGCCGGTAGAATGATCAATGGACAGATCCTGTTTGCCCCCTATTATGGCACAACAACCTATTTAATTGATAGCACTGGTGCTATCAATCATACATGGTCAAGTTCGTATCGGCCTTTTACTGAAGCGTATTGGTTAGGGAATGGTACTATTCTACGTCCAATTATTTCTGGCGGTGGTGGTATTCAAAAAATTTTATGGAATGGAACACTCGCGTGGGACTATCGATATACCGTGAGCGGATGTTCCTGCCATCATGATATCAAGTGTTTACCAAATGGAAACGTGCTTATGATCGTGTGGGTCACAAAAACACGTTCTGAAGCGATTGCTGCAGGACGAAACCCAAATACCATCGAAGGAAACACATTTACCCCTGACAAAATCATTGAGGTGCAACCGACTGGTACAACAAGTGGGATAGTCGTCTGGGAATGGCACGTCTGGGATCATCTCATCCAGGATTATGATGCATCAAAACAAAATTATGGTGTCGTCGGAGATCACCCGGAATTAATTGATATCAATTTCGGTGATCCTTTTGTAGGCGACTGGCTTCATACGAATTCAGTTGATTACAACCCGGAGTTTGATCAAATACTCATCGATATCCATAATTTTAATGAAGTCTGGGTTATCGATCATAGTACAACAACTGAAGAGGCGGCAGGCCATACCGGTGGAAACAGCGGGAAAGGTGGAGATTTATTATATCGCTGGGGGAACCCAGAAGCATACGATGCTGGAGCCGCTGGTGACCAAAAATTATTCTTCCAACATGATGCATCATGGATAAAACCTGGACTCCCGGGTGAAGGACATATTCTTGTCTTCAACAACGGCAACAACCGTCCCCAGGGAGAATATTCGTCTGTGGATGAATTTGCTCCACCTGTGGATGCCAATGGTGAGTATTATCTCGAACCAGGATCAGCGTATGGCCCTACGGACTATACATGGAGTTATACTGCGAATCCGCCAAGTAGTTTCTATTCACAAGTTTTCGGTGGTGCACAACGTCTCATGGATGGGAATACCCTTATTTGCAATGGGATACCAGGAAAATTCTTGGAAGTAACCCCGGATAAAATCACGGTGTGGCAATATACAAACCCGTATCCAAACCCAGCCCAGAACTCTGTGTTCAAAATCGATTATATTCCACCTGAAGAACCACCGCAACCTCCACAAAACGATACATCGGATTTGGAGTGTACAGGAAGTCTCTCTTGGACTGATACTGAACCAGGTGTTACAGTTATTGGGAGTTTTCAGCTACAAAATATCGGTGATAACGACTCATTGCTGAATTGGACAATTGATTCTTCATCAATTTCTTGGGGGACATGGTCCTTTAACCCAGAGTCTGGAACAAGATTAACCCCTGAGGATGGGCAAGTGACTGTAAAGGTTTGGGTCGTTGCTCCAAATGAAGAAAATACGGAATTTCAGGGTAACCTTCGAGTTGAGAACCAAGACAATTCCTCAGATTTTTGTGTAATTCCGGTGTATCTCAAAACACCATTGAGCCAAGATTTGTGTTTCCAACAGTTCTTTGAGAGAATGTTCCAACAGTTCCCCTACGCATTTCCAATCCTGCGACATCTAATGGGATACTAAGAAATCCTTCCTTCTTTTTTCTTATTTTTAGTCATTTGATTCGTACCAAAATCTTTGAGACTTAAAACCATATTATAGCATCTAATTCCTCAGGATATGTTTTTAAGGGAAAAATAGCTACAAGATTAAAGAGTGGAGGCAAAATGTATAATGAATAAAGAAGACCTAAGAACTATAGTCCTTCGTGACCTTCAGGCAAAAGGAATTAATGTGATAAATTTTAAAAGCGGCACTTTTGACTTAATGGTGGAAGGCAGTAACCCGATGATACTCGAGCTGAAGATGATAGCAGATCTTGCAAAGGGAGAGTCTATAGAAGCAAAGGACGGAAACAAGAAAGGATTTAGCTTTACAGAAGATCAAATGCATGAACTTCTAAAAACGAGGTTTCCGGTTTATGTTCTTGCCAATGATGGACATAACTATTACCTGTTTGATCCCAAATGGGTGAAATTTCAAGTTGAAGACTTGAAGGGGCATGATCGGACAATAATAGATGAATCTCGGTGGAATGATACAGATTGGAATAGTGTTTCGCCAATAACATACGACGTGGCAATCAACAATATAGTAAAAATTGTAAGCCGCAGATAAAAGATGATGAAAACCGTGCCAAAGCATCTGGTTTACACGAATAAGGTTTTTTAAAAAATAGACCTAAATAAAAAAAAGAAGAAAAAAAAGGTTCTACACCTCAGTTAATACGACAATGGCTTTTGTAGTACCCTGAAGGGTCATCATATCAATCCCATTTTCAGTCGTCCACGTATACAGCCCCTTGTAGAAAAAGAATTTTGCCGCCCAGATACCTTCTTCATTTTGATTGTTCCACAATTCGTTCCCGTTTTTCTGATCATAAATCTTTACGGTGACGAGATCTGGTCCCATCCACTGAAGGATCCAACAAAGGACAAACGCACTGGTCTCCCCATGGGGCCTTAGAAAGACATACTTGATCATATTATAAAGCCCATCTGCCTGCGCTTCTACTTCAACATAACAATCCTTATACACAGTTCTTTCTTGTCTCGCTGCTACGGTCGATACCGTTGTCAGGATGAACAGCATACTTATCAAAATACCTAATAGTTTCTTTCCCATAGCATGACCTCAAC
>DATMWV010000078.1:0-15194 GCA_035562195.1 Thermoplasmatota archaeon | reverse complement strand
TCATTATATGCCGCATGCCGACAATGTCATGTACCACGGACGTTAGACGAAATTAGTTTAATCGCACAGATATCACGAAAAGAAATTGGCAGAAACTATCGATATGTCTCCCGTGAGCTTGCATTAAAATTAATGCCGACTACCCCTAAAGATTATATCTCACGGTTCTGCAGTGAATTAAAACTTAGTAGCAACGTTCAAGCAAAAACACTCGAAATATTAGGACATGCGGTCAATCAGGAACTGACCAGTGGACGAGGTCCGACAGGGCTTGCTGCTGCCTCCTTATACATCTCATCTGTTCTCTGTGGTGAACGCAGGACACAACGTGAGGTTGCAGAGATCGCAGGAGTCACTGAGGTGACCATTCGAAATCGATACAAAGAACTAGCACAAAAACTAGATATTCATATCGTGATGTAAAAATTCGACATCCATCGAACAACAGGAGTAAATTACCAGCCCTGTGAAAAACTATATAAAGGAGATAAAGTTATAGCGGGCTAAAAGGAATAGAAATAAGAGTTTCATAATTTCGTCATTCGAATAATCGAAATCTTTTTGTTTTTGTTCTTTGTGAAAATTCAGATAGAATCTGAGGAAAACGTGAATAACATGAAAGGAACAATAAAATGGTATAATGCAAGAAAGGGATACGGATTTATCCAAAGCGAAGATGGAAAAGAAATCTTCGTTCATCGGACCGCAGTCCCAATGGAAACATCTCTCAATGAAGGAGATGCAGTAGAATTTGAGATTGAAACATCAGATCGAGGACCACAAGCAAAAAACGTAAAGAAGGCATAATATTCTTACAATAACCAACAGATCTGATAAGACTTTTTTTCAAAAAATTTGAGATAAAGACAAAACGATTTGTTAGTGAAAGAGACAAAAAACAAAGAAATAATAGAATACAAAGGTGAAAATAATGAAATGTGAACAACTTAGCATACATGCAAAACTCCTGACAAAATTACAGGAACAAGAATTTAAGGAACTGACGCTTATTCAAGAACGATGTATACCGGAAATCCTCCAGGGGAAAGATGTCGTTGGTCAAGCAGAGACCGGATCTGGAAAAACACTCGCGTTCTGTCTTCCGATCCTCCATAAGATTATTCCTGGACGAGGACTGCAAGCTCTTGTTCTGACTCCTACACGAGAACTGTGCGTGCAGGTGACAGACGTCTTTAAGGATTTTGGAAAAACCCTTGGCATACGGACAACGAGCGTCTACGGTGGCGTCAGCATTGGACCACAGATACGCGACATCCGCTCATCTGAGATTGTCGTAGGAACTCCCGGTAGGATGCTTGATCACCTCCGAAGAAAAACAATTGATTTACGCAATATCAGGATTCTGGTTCTTGACGAAACCGATAAAATGTTCGAGATGGGGTTTGTCGACGATGTCGAAGACATCATCCGCTACATACCGCAACAACGACAGTTACTGATGTTCAGCGCCACGATATCAGAGGATGTTCATCGTCTCGCCAGACGACATCTGAAAAATCCCTTAATCGTCAAGACCCAATCATATGTCGATCATAGTAAATTGAAACAGATCTATTATGACATTTACGAGCAGAACCAAAAATTCTCACTTCTCGTCCATTTACTGAACAGCAACACCAGTGGGTTATCCATTGTGTTCTGTGGGACTCGCAGAGAATCTGATGCAGTATCAAAGAACCTTGCACGCCAAGGCATTAGCGCCTCAGCAATCCATGGAGGGATGAAACAACAAAAACGATCAAGCTCCCTGGATGCGTTGAAAACCCAAAAAACCAAGGTATTAGTCGCAACAGATGTCGCAGCACGAGGTCTTGATATTAAAAACGTCACTCATATCTACAATTACGACGTGCCAAAGACACCCACCGAATATGTGCATCGAATCGGACGGACCGCCCGTGCCGGTGCAAATGGTGCAGCAATTACGCTACTCACCGAGAGAGACCATGATAACTTTCGAAGAGTACAAAGCAATGACGATTTCAAGATTGAACGGGCAGATGTCCCTGATTTTCGAAAGGTTCCGTTTATGCGACGGTTCGAACCAAGGAGCCATTCATTCAGAGGGTCACCTCGTCACTCGTTCGGACGATGAAACAAAACTCTACAAAAACAACGGGAGAATCACCAGTTCAAAAAACCGGTTACTCCCGTGCAACATCCATGATCCAATGATATTTTGTGATCTCCGTGCTATTTCAAGAGTAACAATACCTTGAATGATCGTGCCGACAATGAATAGAGTTGTTAGGTTTTGTGGATGGACTAGTATAAAACACGCTAGCGAGGTCACATACGCTATTTTCATATTGGTTTTCTGCAGTAAAAAAATAAAAAGGATGCCTCTAAAAAAGAACTCTTCTGTAAATGCTTCAAAAAAACTAATCATCCCAGCAACTGGATCCGCACCCCAAGTCGCACCAATGAAATACTGAATCAACCCTGACACAACCAACATAATTGGTAAAAAAAGGAGAAACCAAAAGAGGCTTTTTCTTATCCCCTGCTTTGTCACTCCGTATAATGCACCATGGAGCGGTGAGGTATCACGCTTTATCACTAAGAAGAGGGCAAGAGGGAGAAGAACAAAGAGGAGTAATTTTACCACCGGATAAGTGTGTGTCAAAGCAAGATTGCTTGTGAGTAGCGGCCAATACAACACCACGATAAGAACCATTGCAAGAGTGATAATTCCAATTTCAGTTAGTGCCTTCCTCTTATATTTCACACAATAAATAAGAGGGATAATCATTGGGATTACCATTGGCCATAACAATAAATCAAACTCCATGGTAATTCACCTTCTATAGATTTTACATTTTTCTTTATAAATATCCTTAATTACATCATGTGATAAAAAACCTTTTAAGAACCTGCCTCTTCACAGTGTTCGCAGATATGAGAATAGCAATTGTCTTAAAAGATCGATGTACATCAAAACGATGCGCGCAGGAATGTATCAAATTCTGTCCTAGAGTCCGTGCTGGTGATGAAACCGTTGTGATGGGCGAGGACGGAAAACCAATCATCTCTGAGGAACTTTGTGTCGGTTGCGGTATCTGTGTAAACAAATGTCCTTTTGAAGCACTCAAAATCATTGGACTTGCTGAAGAGCTCAAAGAAGACTTAGTCCATCAATTCGGAAAAAACGGGTTTCGACTCTATCGACTCCCGATCCCAAAAAAAGGAAGCTGCGTTGGTATCCTTGGACAGAACGGGATAGGAAAAACGACTGCCATTAAGATACTTGCAGGACAAGTCATCCCAAACCTAGGGGAATATCGTAAAAAGAAACCATCCTGGGAGCCTGTGCTTGAATACTATGCAGGCATGGAACTCTTGGAACATTTCAAGGCTCTTTCAGAAAAGAACATGACCTGTGTCCTCAAACCACAATATGTTGATCAACTCCCGCGAATCGTCAAAGGAAAAATCAGGGACGTACTGAAAAGTTCAGATACGACAGATAATTTTGAGGCGGTTGTCACAAAACTGGGGATTACTCATCTGCTTGATAAAGAAATCGAAAAAGGAACGATCTCCGGAGGAGAGCTTCAACTTGTTTCGATTGCTGCTGCTCTGATCAAAGATGTTGATTTATATTTTTTTGATGAACCAACCTCCTATCTTGATATCTATCAACGATTAAAAGTCGCAAGAATCATCCAGGAACTTTCCAAGGAAAAAAAAGTCATCGTCGTTGAACATGATTTAGCGGTCCTGGATTTTCTCTGTGAAAACGTCCATATCCTGTACGGAACCGAGGGTGCCTACGGTGTCGTGACGTTCCCACGAGCGGTACGCCATGCGATCAACACCTATCTCTCAGGGTATCTGAAAGAAGAAAATATCCGTTTTGGTACAAAAATCGAGTTTTTCGCAAGCCCCCCGAAACAACAACAAGGCCTGCGCATCCTTGTCTCATATGACAACCTGATCAAGGAATTTGAGGATTTCACCCTTCACGTTGAACAAGGGATCATCCGACAAGGGGAACTCGTCGGGATCGTCGGTCCTAATGCAATCGGAAAGACAACATTTGTCAAAATGTTAGCAGGAGTGATTCAACCAACAAAAGGCACCATCGAATACGATCTTAAAATAAGCTATAAACCTCAGTATATTACTCCTGATTTCGAAGGAACAGTCCATGAATATTTTGAGAGATTCGCACCACAACTATTCTCCTCATCGTTTTTACAAGCTGAGGTTCACGACGCGCTCCATCTAAAATACCTGGAAGACCGTGAATTGATGACCTTGTCTGGTGGTGAGCTCCAACGAGTCGCGATCGCAGCATCGGTTGTGAAAGATGCTGACATCTACCTCATTGACGAGCCATCAGCGTACCTTGATAGTCAACAGCGGATGATCGTCTCACGGATGTTACGCCGATTGATCGAGAAATCAGGGAAATCCGCTATGATCGTCGACCATGATGTGTATTTCATTGATATGGTCAGTGATGCATTGATCGTCTTCGACGGCATGCCAGGGAAACAGGGACGGGCACAGGGACCATTCAGCCTTCACGAAGGTATGAACCGTTTCTTAAAAAATGTAGACATCACCTTCCGACGTGATGAGGAGACCAAACGACCTCGTGTCAACAAACCAGATTCCTATATGGACCGTCAACAGAAACAAAATGGTGAATATTACTATAAGTTTTAACAAACATAATAAAGACATCAGAGGTTTATTCTAGCAATGTCATCAATCCTAACCTGGGGCCTTCTTGTCTTTCTTTCGTTTCTCCCCCCACTAGTGTACACTCTATGGATACGGAATACAGAACGATGTCATCGTCAACAATGGTTCTCAATTTTTCTATGTTTCCTATGGGGCGGAACGATAGCTGTCGCCGCATCGTTGATTTTAGAAATCTTTTTGGAAATACCGTTACAATATTCACTAACTTCAGGGGATATGACTCCGTTTCTTCTCACCGTCGTCATCGCACCAGTTGTCGAGGAATTTACCAAACCTCTCGCCTTACGTCTTCGGTCCGTAAAAAATAATCTGAGTGAGTTAGAAGACGGATTGATTTATGGTGCTGTTGCTGGACTGGGGTTTTCTGCGACAGAAAATCTTCTCTATGGATACAGCTTTTTATCTGAAGGATTTGTTATCTTTTTGGTGTTAATGGCGATGCGAAGTGTTGGAGGTTGTTTGCTACATGCATCTGCGACCGCATTAACAGGATATGGTTTTGGAAAAACTGTGATGAGACAATCATCATTCCTGGGTGTTCTACCGTATTTTCTCATCGCGATTTTTCTTCATGGGTCCTATAATTTTCTTGTCTCCACTGATTTCTTCGGGGTTCTCTCAGGTCTTGTCCTTGCATTTCTTTTCGTCATTATCGCCATTACCTTGATCCGAAAGAAAATTCGGACTCTCGATGAAAAAAATTGTTAAAAAAAGAAAGGAAGAGGTTTTGTTTAACTGGGTGGTACTTCAAAACTCCAAGTGAGTAAATCCCCGTTTGCAATGATATATTTATCAGCACCAATAGTAGGAAGGTTTCCATTCACGTAGTACTGCCAGTATTTTCCGTCTGTTCCTCCGACTACGTTGTTGATGGAATTGATTAGTGTTGAGTCAAACGCTGTATAATAGGTTGAATCGACAGAAAATCCATTTTGTTGTCCGCTTCGCTCCAATAACGAAAATGCAGTGTCTCCTTGGTAGGCGACGAGGTTGTCTATAAGAGTCCAGCTATCGCCACGGATTATGATCCGGACGCTTGTTTGATCTGATTTCTCAACCCAGACTTCGCTTTTCTGCGGGACCTTCAGGGCAGTCCCCGTAAATGATAGTGCGACGAGGCTAAGGACGAGAAGGACCGCGGGGATCTTGTGGATCATTTTTATTTGGAACGGGCGGATATGCATCTGGTCTTTTTTCTTCGCAGCATAGAGAATGACCGGAAGCCCGATCGCACAGAACGTGACGATCCCGGAGATGAGATGATACATCATGAATGGTAAGCCTGCAGTATACACCATGATGAGAGAGGAGGTATCATGAGGATACATAAGGTACCACCATCCCATGTTTGTCCAGATATCGTAAAGCAGGACTGATCCAATCCCGAGTCCCGCTATCAGACCAACACTTTTCAAACGGAACTGTCCGAACCTACTCCCGAGTCGATTTTTACTCAGCAGGGTAATCAGACCAATAATAGCAAACCCGGTGTAGGTGAATAGCACGATTCTGTTCATTTGATCTCCAACAAAAATTGGATTTCCAATAAGGAGATCGCTACCAATCATACTTATCAGAGGAACGATGAGTGCAAGAGGTGATCGAATGAGCATGACTGCAAGGAACGTCACCACCATGATGACTTCGAAGTTCGGGAATGGTTGTACTCCCATTCCAAAGAGGACATATCGTCCGAGTGTCCCAAAAAGGATTAATCCAATGAACGTTATCAACTGCTGTTTATTTACCTGATTTTTCATGTTCATCATAACATACTCCCTTTTGGATGAAATACAAAGCAACGTATAAGATTTTTGTTTTCTTACAAAACCTCGCCTTTTATTAAACGGGCGGCGGCGATGAGTTTTTCTTTGATTTTTTCGTTACATTCGACTGCGACTGTGATTTCTGATCCATAGGTGATATGAAGCACCTTGGTTTTTCCATAGAGCTGAGAAATAAATCGTTGTGAGTGTTCTTCTAAGGGGAGCTGGAAGGTGATTTTCACCATGTGTGGTAACGAATCATAAATCGTCTTGAGCAGTTCTTCGATGTTTTTCTGTTCTTTTACTGAGATGGTAACGATGGTGTGATCCTCTATGATACCGGTGTCTTCGAGATAATCTTTGAGAGTCTCAAGGGATGCTGTGTCGATGACGTCGATTTTGTTCAAGGCGATGATGATGGGTGCGCCGACACCGATATTACGTAATTCGTTTATCGACACGCGGAGTTTTTTTTCTACGATTTCCTTTGCTTCGCTCCCGTCTACCACGAGGACGACGACATCGGCTAGTTCGATTTCTTCAAGTGTTGAATGGAATGCATCGATGATGCAGGCTGGAAGGTTTTCGATAAACCCGACTGTGTCGGTGAGCAGGATAGGGATTTGTTTTTCTTTGTTTTTTGTTGAGATGCTTCGTGTTGTTGTTGACAGGGTCGAAAAGAGTTGTTCTTCGACTTTGACTTTTTCTCCTGAAAGTAAGTTCATGAGGCTGCTTTTTCCTGCGTTTGTGTACCCTGCTAGGGAGACTGAGTAAAAACCGCTTTGGGACCTTGTTTGTCGTTGTAGTTCTCTGTTTTCTCTGATTTTTTGGAGGTCTTCTCTAATTTTTTTTGACTGTCGTTTGATCATTTCATAGTAGTCGTCAACCTGGTATTCCCCCCCGGCCATAAGCCCAGGGTGTTCTCCTGCTTTTGCTCGGTGGATTAATTCTCGAACATAGGGGCGTTCATATTGTAGTTGTGCGAGTTTTACTTGAAGGAGTGCTTCTCGTCGTTCTGCGTGCTCTTCGAAGATGGCAAGGATGAGTCGGATGCGGTCGTACACGTCGGTTTCTAGTTTTTTTTCCAAGGCAAACCATTGTGATGGTTTGAGTTCGCCGTTTACGATAATAAGATCGATAGAATCATCGGTGTCTTCGAAGTAGTCGTTTATTTCTTCTACTTTTCCGCTGCCAATGTAGAAGTTAACATCTGGGTTTGTACGATGTTGGATAAACGTTTTAAGGATGCTGTATCCGAGTGTTTCTGCGAGTTGGATGATCTCTGAAGTAGAGTCTTCGAGTGATATGAGGACCGCTTTTTTTTGTTTCGTGGTCATGATTTTCTGAGTGGAATAACGGTCGGTTCTACTTTAATTTTTGGCACCTGTAACGATAGGAGCCGACCTTTGTTTTTTATAAGTGTCCCCTGTAAAATTGTCTTTTTGTGACACAAAATTTAAATATATGCTATGCTATAACATAGCATTGATGAGATTATGGAGATAATAGCCTGCCCACTCTGCGGAAGCAAAAACACCCATTTGATGATGACAGCACCGACACGATTACCATACTTTGCAAGAGGCTACACTTGTAACGACTGCCAGTTCAAAGGAGTACCCTTAATTTTTTCCTCAGAAAAAATCTACAACAAGTTTCTCCATCTTCTCAAAAGAACTTAACCCAAAAAAAAGGTATACCTCTCAAATTGGAAAAGGAGACAAGATGACTCAATCTTGTAACAAATGTTATGAAAAAATTCAGAAAATTTTATATACAGATGCAACTCTACTATTATTCGAGGAACGGAGGAAGGGTCTTATTCTTCATTAATCCCCTTAATGTTTTCCCTTTCCTCCCACACTTTTATCACTCTTCTTCACCAGACCGTTCTACCTTTCATATTCCAAAAATCATACTTTCGTCACATGATGTAACATTGATGACTCTCGCCAGTACTATTAAATTTTTCAGCTTTTATTCTCTAGATAACATTTAAATATGTATATTATATAGGAAAATTAGAGAATGGAGGCCATAAATGAGAGAAAAAAAAATTTTAAGGTCTGTTATCATTGGAATGCTACTACTATCTATCGGAGCCACTATCACCCCTGTAGGAATATCAACACAACAAGACAACAATAGTTACAAACAGTTATCCAAAGCTATATGGATTGTAGATGATGAAGGAGATGGAGATTTCACATCAGTTCAAGCTGCAATCGATAATGCAACCGCTGGAGATACCATTGAGGTCTATAGCGGTACCTATACTGGGAATATCGTCATAGAAATATCAATAGATATCGAAGGCAAAGCAACTGAATACGGCACAGGATCTGATACCGGGATACCAACCATTATGGGTCTTGGAGATGATAACGTTATATCAGTGTATACCGAAAACCAAGACGCACCAGTCACCATCTCTGATTTAAATATCACCGGAAGTGGAGATAGACATGCGGGGGTCTATACCGAATATTCAAAAACTGTCGTTGTCACAAATAATGTGATCACTGGAAACCACCATGGCGTTGAACTCTACTATGCAGAAACCGCCCAAATCCAAGCAAATACTATTACCAATTGCGACTATGCGATAATAATTGAATTTTCCAGCTATTGCACCGTCTCGCTGAATCATATCGTCAATAATAGCTATGGTATACAAGTAAGTGTTTCTAATTCAAACGAAATAAAACAAAACGAAATTCGAGAGATACAGAATGGATACAGCATCACATTGATACGATCCTATATCAATCAAATAACTTTCAATAATTTCATAGATAATAACAAACAAGCAACCTTTTTGAATTGTTTGAATTATTGGCATGATAACTACTGGAGTAACAAGCTAGGAATAATGCCGGTGTATATCATAATTGGAGTGTTCCAACTCAATTTCTTCCCAACTCTTCGCTTACCCTGGCCACAATTTGACTTACGAGCGGCAAATACTCCAAATCCTATCTAAAACCAAAAAAACTCTTTTTTTTTTTTTACTAAATTCTCCTACGAAACCATCTGAGAGTTACAAAAAACCGTTGAATCGCCGTAATATTCCCCACAACGGCAAAATACACTAACACCACCTCAATAATAGTCATATCCCAGGGTAAAACTACCGATCCACTATGATTTAAATGTTGAATAACCGGAAACACAATCAACAACACCAGCCGATCCGCCCGACCCAACAACCCTGAATACTCCCGCTGATACCCCACCGCTTGTGCCTGTGTTCCCATATAACTCGTCAACAGGACGCCAACCATCGCCACCAACCCGATAGGAGAACGACACCAGGGGCTCAACGCAAGCGCTCCTACCATAAACACATCCGCGTATCGATCTAACACATGATCTAAAAAATCCCCCCGGGCAGACGCTTTCTGTGTGAGTTTCGCAACCTTCCCATCCACCGCATCGAACAACCCATTCAGAAACACAAAAACAGCACCAAAAACCAAGAAATAATTCTTCGACTCAGACAAGGGATGCGAAAAATAAAAAAACACTCCTGCGAGTATTGAAAAAAACAAGGCCAGCCAAGTAATCACATCTGGATTGACTGATACAAAACATTTCGCGATCACCGTTAACAATGGATCTGCTTTCTGCCGAGTTTTATCCAACACCATGTCTGTTCCTACCGCTAAACCCTTTGCAGGATCTCCTCAGACCAGTCAATCTGACCTACCCTATAAGTCTTTGTTGGTTGAAAATTTTTCTTCACAAATCGATGAATGATTGCTGCAATCTCCTCAGGTGTTTTTGATGTAGTATCCAGCTCGAAAATATCCTTTGATGCATGATGCTGTACTGCTTCAGACAAAATAACATCCACCATTTCTGCATCAATATTTTCCTTGCGTTTCTTCACAACCCATTTTTTTTTCAAAAGACGTCGTTCCAGCTCGTTAGGATGGCACCGTAAGAGAATGACCTTCTGCATTGATTTGAGCAGATGTCCGATATGTCCATCAAAAAAAACAAGGGTATCCGTTGAAAAACATCTCAGAATCGCTTTCTCAAGTTTCCTCATATCGATAAGCTGGGTGTTCCGCTTCTTATCCCTTCCAGCGATACAATGATTCTCCTGAGCAAACGTATGTAGATGCACGACGGTGAACCCTTTGTTCATCAATATCGTCGCAACCGAGGTTTTTCCAGTCCCCGGGGTGCCTGAAAGAGCTACCCGCATGTTAGATCAACTTGGTATAATCATATCCTCGGAACCCTTCCTTATAGCAATAATGGAGTCCCTGGAAATCCTTGCGGAATTCTTTGACATCATCCCTTATTTTCTTCGGGTTTTCTTTCTTCAGCAGTGCCCGAGCATAAAAGACCGCGACATCATCCATTTCCTTTTCCTTCATCCCGATACGAGTCAGCTCTGGTGTCCCCAATCGCAAACCTGAGGGATTCAACGGATCGACATCACCAGGGATCATATTCATGTTCGTAACAATCCCGGCATCCTCAAGAGCCTTTGATGCTTCTTTTCCTTTTCCCGGTCCAATCTCCACAAGAACCTGATGTGATTTCGTAAAACCAAGTTTCTCACCAAACACCTTGAACCCTTGCTCGTAGAGGGCTTGTGCAAGCTGTTTCGCGTTCTTAATGGTCTGATCAGCGTACGCCTCCCCAAACTCAAGATGCTCAGCAAAAGCAATCCCTTTCGCAGCCACGTGATGCAGATGATACGAAGAAGTCACTCCAGGGAACACCCCAAATCCGAGTTTACGTAAGAACGCTTTCCCATCCTCATTATCTGGGTTATGATCTGAGAGGATCATCCCACCCTGCGGACCAGGCAACGTCTTATGAGTGCTTCCATTCATCACATCAGCACCTTCTCGTAACGGGTCCTGGAAACGCTTCCCTGCGATCAAACCAAGCACATGGGCTGCATCGTACACGACATACGCCCCGACCTCATGGGCTGCCTCAGCGATCGCCTTCAACGGAGTCGGAAACAAAAATACCGATTGACCACACAATGCAAGCTTTGGTTTTACCTGCCGAATGAGTTTTACAGCACCATCGACATCGATGACCATCTCCTCGTTACTAAACGGGAATGAAACAAGATTGATACCTCTGACTCCAGCAGCGCCATATTTCCCAAATGAGATATGCGCACCATTCGCGGTATCAAGAACCGTCGCAGTTTCCCCTGGTTTAATCAACGCTTTTAATACTGCCATGTTGGCAACCGTCCCGGAGGTCGGTCGCACATCAGCATACTTGCAAGAGAATAATTTTTTTGCAAGCTCCATGGTTTTTTCTTCTACAAGGTCAAAGTATTTACATCCCTCGTAGTACCTGTTACCAGGGGTACCTTCTGCGTATCTGCCATGAAAATCAGTAATCAACATTTCTCGACATAACGGAGAAAGGACATTCTCACTGGCAATCATCGGAAGAGAATGTGCGAAAAACTCGTTGTTCTTCATCGCTTGTTTCCTGATATATTCAACCTCATCATACCATTTCATAGAATCAACCAAAGCTGTATCTTTGACTTCGATAAAAAGGTAATGGAAAGAATATTCCAGAGGAACAGGACCTATTTTTTCTTTTCTTCACGCATTTTAAACAAGGACGGGAGATGAATCGTATAAGTCCCATCTTTTTGGATCACGATGGGTTCTTTCTCCAGGAGGCCTTTGAGGTCAATATTGTATTTTCCTGGTTGTTCTACACCAATCGTCTCCGGGGAATCCGAATGATCCGCCTCTGCTTTGATTTTGTCGATAATCGCCTTCCGTTGATCATCGCTAATTGGTTCGACTACGTTGACTTCTTTTTCTGGTTTTTTCTGCTCGATTTGATCCTCTATCATCTTACGCAGGTCTTTTGGTTTGAGCGTTATCCACGCCTCGGTGCCTTTGAGGGTATCCTTATGTTTCTCAACTGCTAGCTCCATGATTCGTGTGGTAAGGTCTTGACCCATCTCCTTACTCATCACGTCTCGTTCTAGTTCATTTAACGGTTGTTTCGTGAAGAAAAACCGATTCCCCCCGCATCCCGGGCATCCTTTCAATAGCTGCGAGGATCCTTCTTCGAACACATGACCACATTTCAGACATTGATGTGGCATTAATTAACTCCCTTCCCAGGAATAATCGTCGTCTCAATCATATCATTATCTTTGTGGACCATCCGAAGCAGATGCGCTGGTCCAATCACGGTCATCCGAGGTTTTTTTGTTACACCAAAAACCCGCTGGAAGAATCCTACCTTTTCATTTTCGTATCCACCAATCTCAATACCAATGAAGGTATCATGGTTGATCTCTTTCATGGTATGTTCGATCAACTGAGCCTGTTCGGTCGGAGTCAGTCCATGCTCGAGTACAAGGATTCTTCCTTCTTTGACCTCATTCAGAATATATTTTAGTTTATCTTTAGAGGAGAAATGCTCAAGTTTCTGATGGGAAATAAGGTTAAATGTAATCCCACTGTCTTTTTTCACCATGGTTGTTACCTCCTCTGCTTATGTCGTTTTTTCCCGAACTCTTTAACCATCATCGAATAGAGATTCTCCGTATTATAGCCGGTCAGAGCACTAATAGGGATCACCGGATGCTGCGGAAAAGCGGATTTTAATGTTGCAGGACTTGCGTTTTCCGCATCAATTTTATTTGCAGCAATGAGAATAGGGAGATTTCGTGCCTCAAGGTTCCCTATGATGGTGACATTGACCTGTGTGAAAGGATCCTGTGTCGCATCCATGACTAAGACGACACCATCAATATCATCAAGCCAGCGAATCGCCTCGATAACCCCCTCTGTTGCCTCTTTAGCTCGCACCCGCGAATCATCCTTTGTCATCCCATACATGTTCATGAATTCCTTAAAATCAATTTTCGTTGCAATCCCAGGTGTATCCACAAGATCCATTGTTAATGAGGACCCGCCGTTATCGATCCTGATGTTGTTTTTCCATTTCGCTCGTCGTGTCTCATGAGGAACCTCAGAAACACTCCCCATGATGTCTCCCGTCCAGTCCCGCAGAATACGATTTGCCAGTGTGGTTTTGCCGACGTTTGGTGGACCATAGATTCCGATCTTCGCATGGTTCTTCCCAAAAATCTTAAACATCATTTTTGAAAATCTACTTTCTCTAAATCTCTCGAGTAATCCCATCCCTTTCTGTCTCCAAGTTGTTTTTCTAAATTTGAGAAATAGTATACAAATAATAGTTTATTAGTTTAGCGGCTCACGGGGCAAGATGTTTTTTATGAACTATTCATAGAGATGTCGTTTGTCGACTATTCGTCTTGCCTTGACAGCATCGCCTACAAGTGTATGTGGTTTCAAGAGTTGGACATGAGGATATTCAATAGTCCTTGAACAATTAACACCATGATGTATCTCTGGTATGCTCATCAAAGTATCAATAATTTCCTGTTGTAACGATGTATCCTGTGATGTCGTTTCAACAAGGATAGTTAGCGAATCTTTCTCACATTCACGGTCAAGGACAAGCTGATAATCCATGACATTAGGAAGGTTCAGGATAATATTGTCAAGTGTTTCTGGTGAAAGCTTATCACCAGAGCCAATTGTAAAAATTTTATCATTCCTGCCCTTGACCTGAATCCGTCGAAAAGGCACACCACAGGGACAATCGTCGAGAAGAATCATGCCTAGATCGTGCGTCCGGTATCGTACTAATGGCATTCCCTCACGGTCTAATGTCGTGAAAACAAGCTCACCAATAGCCCCGTCCTCAAGTATCTCACTGGTTTTTGGATCTATTACTTCAACAAAGACATCGGACTCTGTGACATGCATTCCATCTTTCTCACAACACTCGCCTGCGATGGAACCTCCAAGCTCAGTGAGACCATACCCCTGAAAGATGTTCGCACCCCAGATATTTTTAAGCCGGGTTCGTGTTAAGCTCGGTAATGGTTCAGCACCAAGCAGGATATTCCTAATATGTAAAGATTTTAAATCATGGTTCTGTTCCAGTTGGCAAGTAAGACTCAACAGTCTTGACGGTGTCCCGAAAATGTTTGTTACCTTATAGTTCGATAGCATCTGGAATTCATCTTCAGCGGATAAAACCCCACCCGTTGTCACAGCCAGTGCACCAAGACGTTGTACTGCATTTTCCATGCAATAGCGAATTCCCCAATCGTTTATCCCATAACCAATCTCATACATGATCCGGACCCGATCACTTTCGGACATCCCATAAAAAAGGCGAAAACCAGTGGCGTTTCTCGTGATTTGTTGTTCAATATCCTTAGATGTAAAGAAAATTCGTTTCGGGATTCCAGTACTACCTGCCGTAGAATGAACTCGAACGAAACAGCTAAGGGGTACAGAGAAAAACCTTTCAGGATGCACAAGATCACAAGAATCGGTGAGAGGAATTTTCCTCATGTCTCCGGGAGATTTGATATCGGCTGGTTTGATGTTAGCACTCTTCAATAAATCATGATAAAAGGGTGAGGTATTGTAGCAGTATGCAATAGAACGACGGCATTTAAAAAAGATATAACGATTTAGATACCGTTTTACTAATGCACTGGAAAGAAAAGCGTGTGTTTTATTCGAATCGCTATAGTTTGTCCTCCACCGTTTTTCAACAGACTGTGCGAATCGTTCTAACATATTTTCTACAAGCCCTATTTATAATAAGATATAGGTCTCATATATAATGATT
>DATMWV010000077.1:0-2786 GCA_035562195.1 Thermoplasmatota archaeon | reverse complement strand
ACGAGTGGGATGAACTGGACTTCGAGTTTCTTCAGAGTTTCTTTCGCACCAGCTTCTCGGTCGACGACTGTGAGGACTTTTTCGACTTCTGCTTGGTTCTCCCGTAGGATCTGAATGGTTTTTACCACAGAGCCACCGCTGGTTGTGACGTCTTCGATGATGAGGACGCTTTTTCCTTTGACTTCTCCTCCTTCGATTTGTTTGCTAGTGCCGTGTTCTCTTTTTTCTTTGCGTATAATAACATAAGGGATGTCTGTTTCAAGTGCAAGGGCAACAACAAGGGGTACTGCGCCAAGCTCCATGCCTGCGAGCATGTCGTATCCTTTGGTGTAGCCGCTCATTTCTTGTGCGATGAGTCTGAGGGTTTTTGGTTCGGTGCTTGCTTTTTTGATGTCGATGTAGTAATCGCTGATAGCCCCAGAGGTAAGGACGAATCTGCCGAATTTGATCGCGCCGCAGTCTTTGAGCTGTTGAATCAGTTTTTCTCTCTTCATATGAGCGGGGGGTATTGGTTCTGGTGATTTATAATTTTACTTTTGTTCCCGGGACGATAGACTCAGAAGGGAAATATTCATTGAGTATTGCTTTTAAAGGTATACAACTCCTTCTCTTTGTCCTGTTTATCCTTCTGACAAAGATTTATATAACCAATGATAGTTATTTTTATTGATAGTGGAGGAAAATGTATGAAAAAGGAACGGGTAATGGTTGGAATCATTCTGCTGTTTTTTAGTACCTGTCTTGTTCCAGCGACTGTGCAATGTCATGAGGCATTACCCTCTGCATCGAGAGGAAGCTGGTTGTATGTCGGTGGAAGCGGATCTGGTAATTACACGAAGATTCAGGATGCGATTGGTAATGCAAGTGAGGGGGATACGGTTTTTGTGTTTGATGAGTCGTCACCATATGTGGAAAACATTGTTATTGATGTCTCAATAACCTTACTTGGTGAGGATAAAGAAACCACGATCATTAATGGTTCAACCAATACTTCTGGTGAGAACTTCACAGATTACATTGGTGTATGGATTACTACAGATAACGTCACAGTACGTGGATTTACTATCCAGGGTTGTAACCTCTCAGGGATTTATATCATCGCAAATCATACGAATATTTCTGATACGATCCTCTCAGACAATGAATATTATGGTATCGTCATGGGTTCTAATAATTCAATTCAACCATTCGAAATGATGGTGCATGATAATATGATTACAAATAATCTTATCCTACGCAATATGATAGGGATATTCGTTTCCGGTCAGAATAACCTCATCAGAGAAAACGTTATTTCTCAAAAAATAATGGGGATTGTAGTGATGTTCTCAATAAGCAACAATATCTCCCATAATATTATCACGAAGGAAGCCAGTGCTGGCGTCTATATTTCAGGTTCGTATAACACCGTGTTGTATCGGAATAATATTTCCTATAATGGCGAAGGTGTCTATGCAATGATGACAAGTGCTGATAAAATCCTGCAGAATAATTTTATTAAAAATAATAAAAGTGCAGAATCTAATCAACTGATCTTCAACCTTTTTTATTATAAGTATAAAGGTGAGATCCCGTATCCCATCCGCCGGAATGTGTGGAATGGGAATTATTGGGATAGACCACGATCCTTCCCCTATAAAAGTCCTGGATTTCTAAGGTTTTTTGTTGATTGGCATCCTGCGCAAGAACCGTACGATATTCCAGATATAAGAGACGCATGAGGGGGCAGTTACCTCTCGATAGTCCTTGATAAACATGGATCTGTCTCTGTTCCTTTTTTTTCCTGTTATTGTTTGTCTTGTATCTCGATGTCGTGTTTGGTTTGGTAAAAACCGAACGTAAACGCACAGTATTTAAATGATGTAGGAGATAATTGGTTAGTAGTAGTATGACGAAGATAACATTGGATCGAGAGACATTCAAAGCACTTGCGTCTGATACACGTCTTGATATTCTCAAGACCCTGGATGGGAAGAACATGGGTCTGAATGAGATTGCGAAGGTGACAAACCTGAACAAGGCGACGTTACATGAGCATCTGGCGAAACTGAATGAAGCCGGGTTGATAAAACGGAATGAACGTGATGGTCATAAATGGGTGTACTATAAATTGACGTGGAAGGGCGAAAGCCTGCTGCATCCGGAGAATACGAAGATCGTGGTGTTATTTGCCACAACGATTGTTGCATTGTGGGTCGGTCTTCTTCAGTTGGTCTGGTATATCAAAGGGACTGTTACGAATTTTGGGTATGACATCAAAGGCGATCAAGTTTTTTTGAAAAGTTCAGAGTTAGCTGGTTCTGGGAATTTTCCGCTCTTGGGGAACGATTCGGCATCGAGTGCTTCGATGTCTTCAGGGTTGCCTGATTTTTTAGTCCGGGCGAAACTGGGTGTTTCTCAATGGATTCCGCTAGATAGAGATATCACGGTCCTAAAAGATAGTTCTGATCCAGGTTCGTTGACCGCTGGCGAGGGGAGTCGTTTTATCATTGACCAATCGCAAGGGATGATCCAGGCGGTCTATCAAAATCCGTTGTATTTGTATATCGCGGTCGGTTGTTTTGTTGTGTTCTCCGTCTTTTTGGTTATTGGACTCTGGCGGTTTTGGGAGAACCGAACCGTAAAGATATAGAAAAAAAAAACTGTTTTTTTTATTTTGCTGCGGTTATCTTCCGTTTTTTCTCCATTTCGTTTTCGAAGAAATCGAGTAATGTTTTTTGCATCCACATTCACCCCATTATTGGTATGCGGTGGGATGTTATATTCTTTACGATGAGGTGTGATGG
>DATMWV010000076.1:0-3232 GCA_035562195.1 Thermoplasmatota archaeon | reverse complement strand
GTACAGATCAGCCTGGTCGTTCTCGTCATCGGACTCCCGCTCGTTTGATTTTCGTGTCCCAATAGCCCACCCGGTGATGTTTTCGACCCTCCCTTCGATCCACCATCCGTCCAAGGTGCTTAACTGTGGGATCCCGTTATGGGCTGCCTTCATCCCTGATGTCCCTGAAGCCTCCTGAGGACGTCGAGGGGTATTTAACCAAAGATCAACCCCCGAGGTCATGAGTTTTGCAATCGCCATATCATAATTGTGGATATACGCCATTTTTACTTTCCCTCTGATGTTTTTCATCGCTGAAAAAATCCTTTTAATCGTGTCTTTCCCGGAGCCATCTTTTGGATGTGCTTTCCCTGCATAAATAATTTGAATGGGTCCAGCTTTTTCTGCGATAGACATGAGTCTTTCTGCATCAGAGATCAACAACTCTGGTCTCTTATAAGCGGTCTGTCTCCTGGCGAATCCAATCGTGAAATGATCGTAGTTCATACCTACATTATATCTGTTGTTCACAAAATCAATAAGCTTCTTTTTTGCTTCTAGGTGCGCTGCCCAAATATCTGCTTTATCGATACCAAACGCTCCTCGAAGTATGTACGGATCGGAATGCCAGCCGGGCATATATTTATCAAACACTCTTTGGAATGGCTCAGAGACCCACGTTGGGGTATGGACCCCATTGGTGATCGAATCGATCGCATATCCTGGGAACATCAATCGTGATACTTCCCCATGTTTCTTTGCCACACCATTGACATAATGGCTGAAAAAGAGGGCAAGTCTGGTCATGTTTAGTTTATTTTCAAAGGTGAACTCATGGAGTAAGGAGTCAGGGATCAACTCTCCAATCATTGATTTAGCTAACGGTAAGTCGAACTGGTCATGTCCGGCAGCAACAGGTGTATGTGTCGTGAATACGCATTGATTTCTGACCTTTTCTACATCCTTTAATTGATCATAAAGTTCCAGTGTGCCAAGGGCAGCATGTCCTTCATTCATATGGTATTTATCGATGGTTCGATAGCCTAACGATTCTATCGTTCGAACACCACCGATACCTAAGACGATCTCCTGTGCGAGTCGGTATTTGTTATCTCCGCCGTAGAGGTATTTGGTAATTTCTCGGTCATAGGGTGCGTTCTCTTCAAGATTGGTGTCAAGGAAAAAAACAGGGACGATAAACCCACTTGTTCCTTGCACCGGATAGTACCACACACGTATGTTGACGTCTCTGCCTTCAATTTTCACACAGGTTTTGCTTGGGAGCATTTTAAGGAAATCATTGATGGTGAAATTATACGGAAGTTCGATTTGATTTCCATCCATGTCAATTTCTTGATAAAAATACCCTTTCTCGGAAAGAAGCGTGACTCCTACAATTGGTACATTGAGATCCGCACATGATTTCAGGGTATCCCCTGCAAGAATCCCAAGACCGCCACTGTAGGTTGGTATATGTTCATCAATTCCAATTTCCATGGAAAAATACGCAATTTTTGGTTTTCCGGTTGGTCTGGTTACATTATTCGTTTCTGTTTTAATTTCCACAGTCGATGTCTCCATTCATCCACCTTCACTACGCTAAGAATACTATTCAAATGTGATAATAATCGAAACCAATCTACCGTTTATCTTTCTTTCTCTTTTGGATATTTTTTAAGAATACATGATCCCATCGTAATTGTTGTTTTCCTCATTCTTAGCATCTGTGCTATGTTTTACGGTCTTTCGTTGATATTTCGATCCTACGAACTGAAAATCATTTCGTAATAACCTTACATAGGTTATATCTGGAAGGGGTTCGAGTTTGACGATGCCTTTGATTTGAAATTTATGTAAAATCCATTCGATTTCTCTTCGTGAGACTTGAAGTTTCTGTGATATTTCAAAGATTGTGATCGGGTATGTTTTTCTTAATAACCTAATAATTTGTTCCTCTAACGATCCGATGGTTATTTCTATCATATGATAACCATGTAGTTATATGCACTCGTATGCTCGTATCCCTTTTTTATCGTTTTTGAAGAGTTTTTTTACGTCCTCCTGCATTTCTGGAGGATACCCGTTAGGAAAGTCGATACATCCTTTGCAGACTTCAAATCCGATTGCTTTCTTTAACCCTTGGATGCTGATATACCCCAGAGAATCCGCTCCTATTTCCTGAGCTATTTTATCTGATGTTTTGATGTTCCCATCGTTGTTTCGTGCGATAAATTCTTTTTTGCTCCGCATGTCAATACCAAGATAACATGGTGCGATGAGTGGGGGGCATCCGATCCTCACATGGACTTCTTTTGCCCCAACGTTTTTCATTCCTTGGATGATCTTGCGTATGTTTGTTCCACGGACTATCGAATCATCTACTAAAACGACTCGTTTCCCCTCCAGTACTGCGTGGAGAAAAGACAGTCCTTCCTCAACGATTTTCTCGCGATGCTCCTGTGTCTGTTGAATGAATGATCGTTCATCTTTATCCTTCATGATTCCTTCATCAAGTGGGATCCCTGATTCCAGGGAATATCCAATGGCATATCGTCTTCCTGATTCCGGGACTGGGATGACAAGGTCTGCCTTCGCTGGTTGTTCTTGTGCAAGTAAGCGCCCGATTTCTTGACGTGTGGTGTGAATCGACCTACCGTTTATTCGTGAATCAGGTTTTGCAAAATAGACAAATTCAAACATGCAGGGGAGTTCTTGTTTCTTGATGATCTGTTTTTCGTAGATGGTTCCCTTCGGGTCAATGACGATGACAGAGCCACCAGGGATATCTTTGACGTATTCAAAATTTATTTTTTTAAACACCCGTGTCTCTGATGCAAGACAATATGTTCCGTTTAATTTTCCAAGAGCAAGGGGTCGGACTTTTCGTGGGTCGGTCATCGCGAAGAGATAGGGGTTATCTCCTGAATCAGCGATATATAAGACCGAGTAACTCCCCTTTACTTTTTTCATGACATGTTCGCATGCTGTAAAGATGGCTTCTGGGTTCAGTTCTTTTTTATACAGCATGTCTGCCATAGGGAGTAGGAGCCATTGAATATCGCAATCAGTACGTGGTTTTCGCTCGGTGATGTTGGTGAGTTCTGAGCAATTGTAGATATTTCCATTGTGCACTGCTGCTAAAAAAGGATTGACGAGGTATTCTGGTTGTGCGTTCTTCTTAAGTGATTCTTCATCGTCCATCCCTGCCGTTGAATATCGTGTATGACCGATGCCGATGTTTCCGGGTTTATTG
>DATMWV010000075.1:0-8820 GCA_035562195.1 Thermoplasmatota archaeon | reverse complement strand
CTTTTACTCCTACCCGGGTTTGCTCTTGCACGGACGTCGGATGTATCAAAGGATCCTACGCCTCATAGACCTGCGTATCTCCTGAGTAAAAGCGACCTTGTCGATGTTCAGGTTCCCCTGCGTTATTCTCCCTTGGACCCTGTTCCGCCTGCCACAATGAATCTTGATATCTCTGAATTAATACAGCAGGTTGACGAATCACTCATCCTTGGATATTTAGAGAATCTGACGAGTTTTGGGCCACGTCTCACAGGGACACCTGCTTGCGACCTATCAGCTCAATATATCTATCAGACGTTTCAAGGCATGGATTTAGATGTCCGGTACCATAACTATACTGATGATACTGTTTCTGGGAGTAATGTCGAAGCAACGTTATATGGAACAGATTCCACGAACATCTTCATTATTTGTGGTCATTACGATACGGTTGCTGAGGGGCCTGGGGCAGATGATGACGGCTCTGGTGTGGCAGCGGTTCTTGCTGCAGCAGAGGTCATGAGGAATTACGAGTTTTATCATACGATTCGATTTGTTGCCTTCTCAGGGGAGGAACAAGGATTGATCGGCAGTTACCATTACGTGGAGGATGCCTATACTAACAATGATACCATTATCGCGGTTCTCAATGCAGACATGATCGGGTTTGCCCCGTTACCCGCAGATGGCACCAAAGGGAAAATCTTTGAAAATGCTGCCTCGGAATGGATTGTGACCTTCACCCAGGAAATGAGCCAAATCTATTATGACTATATCGGTATTGAATTAACTCCTCAGGGAGAAGCATGGGGGAGTGATCATTATTATTTCTGGCAATTTGGCTATGATGCCGTGTTCTATCATGAGGAAAATTTTAATGATTATTATCATTCAGCGGATGATACGATTGCACATATGAATCTTAACTACTCAGCCAGATTCACCCGACTTATTTTAGCGACTCTGGCAGAGATGGCTTTACAACCACGGCCTGTCCTTGAAATCTCCAGTATCTCTGGTGGTCTTGGTATCACCTCTCAGGTCACGAATGTTGGTGAGGTCAACGCAAGTGATGTGAATGTCACGATTTCAGTAACAGGAGGATTATTCGGACGTCTGGATGTCTCATCGACCAACGGAATCGATGTGCTTCCCCCGCTGGATTCTTTGCAGTCAAAAGCAAAACTGTTCAGAATCGGGAATATAGCCGTAGAAGTCACCGCTGGGGCATCCAATGCAGATCAGGTAACAAAACATGCTTCTGGTTTTCTGCTAGGCCCCTTTGTGCTTCAATTGGTAATCACACCATAATTTTTTCCTTTTTTTTCCAAGGATACTCGTAACGAGTATCGGAAGAAGAAGCGGGAAATTTATTACCTACTTATTTTATACCCGTATCACCTTTTCAGAGAAAAGGAGGCGTTTGTATGACTATTGTGATGACCGGATCTGGATTAAGCATTGAAAAACTCGTCAAGGTCGCACGACATAACGAGGATATTAAACTGCATCCTGATGCACTGTCTCGGATTAAATCCTGTCGAGTGATGCTTGAGAATAAAATCAAAGCACATGAGATTATGTATGGGGTGAATACCGGTATCGGTGAATTTTCCGAGGTTGTTTTAAATGATTCTCAGATGCAAGAATTTCAGAAATATCTTGTCTATAACCATGCGGCAGGAATCGGGGATCCTGCTCCTCTGGAATATGTCCGTGGTGCGATGGTTGCTCGGGTCAATGTCCATGCTCATGGGAATTCCGGGTGTCGGCCTGAAATAACACAGACACTTGTCGAAATGGTAAACAAAGGTGTCACTCCGTTTGTCTGTCAGAAAGGATCGGTCGGAGCTTGTGGTGATCTTGCACCTATGGCACAGATCGCGCTGCTCATGATGGGTGAAGGAAAAGCATATTATCGAGGAGAACTGCTCGATGGGCGGGATGCTCTGAAGAAAGCAGGGATTCCTATCCCTGGTTTACATGCACGTGATGGCCTTGCGATCATCAACGGGTCTAATCTTCTGACCGCGATGAGCGCTCTCTTCGTGTATGATGCGAATAACTGGTTGAAGCAAGCCGAGATAGCAGCAGCGATGTCCCTGGAGGCTTTGAAGGCGAACATGAAACCGTATAACGTGAAAATTCATCAAGCCCGTGGGTTCGCTGGTGCGGTACGAAGCGCATTGGCTATCCAGAAACTCATCAAAGGCGGAGACCTTATTGAAGGGAAGATGAAATGTAAAATACAAGATGCCTATTCGATGCGGTCCACCCCTCAGGTGATTGGTACTGCTCATGATGCACTTGCTTATGCACGAGCCCAGGTTGAAATCGAACTGAATGGAGTCGGGGATAATCCGATTTTCTTCCCAGATGAGAACCTGCAGCTCTCCGGTGCGAACTTCCAAGGTACACCTGTCTCTTTACCCATGGATATGGCAGGTATTGCGATCACGATGGTTTCTGTGATGTCTGAACGACGGATGAATCGCTTGAATAATTCTGCGCTAAGCGTCGGATTACCCGCGTTTTTGACGAAGGGTGCTGGGATGTTCTCTGGTCTTATGTTGAGTCAGTACACCGCTGATACGCTGATTGTTGAACAACGTATTTTGTCTGCTCCTGCGTCTGTTCAATCGATTCCTGCTGCTGCTGATCAAGAGGATTTTGTATCAATGGGGATGAATACCGCTATAAAGAATTTCCAGATCCTTGACAACGCGTACGGGGTCCTTGGGATTGAGCTGATGGCGGCTGCACAGGCATTGGATTTCCGGGATTACGTATGTGGGAAAGGAGTTACGAAGGCGAAAGAGGTCATCCGAAAATACGTGAAATTCTTAGATGAAGATCGACCGTTGTACCCGGATCATACGAAAATGAAGGAACTGGTGAAATCCTGTGAACTCTTACATGAGGTAGAAGCAGTCGTAGGGAGTCTTGAGTAAAAAAGTAAGCCTTCTTTACTTCTTACTATAGGTTGGTTTATTTCTTTATCATCGGGATATGGATATCAGATGTTCTTACCTGATTTATTGCTTCGATATATCCTGCATCAGCGTGTCGGGCGACGCCCATTCCAGGGTCTGTGGTAAAGACTCGTTTGATACGTTCATCGGTTTCTTTAGATCCATCGCAGACAACTACCATCCCTGCGTGGGTGGAAAGACCGATACCGACACCGCCACCATTGTGGATATGAACGCTATCTGCTCCTGCTGCGCAGTTGAGGAGCGCATTCAACAATGGCCAGTCAGCGATCGCATCACTTCTATCTTGCATAGCTTCTGTTTCTCTGTACGGGGAGGCAACACTTCCACTGTCGAGGTGATCACGGGTGATTGCGATCGGACCGATTTTTTTCTCACGGACCATTTTATTGATGACAAGAGCGAACTCTGCTCGTTCTCCATACCCGAGCCAGCAGACACGTGCTGGGAGACCTTCCCAGGGGAGATGTTCTTCAGCGAGTGTTATCCAGTTTGTTAGGACGGTATCTTTAGGGAATAACTTCAAGGCTGCCTGGTCGGTTTTCATGATATCCTTTGGGTCGCCAGTGAGTGCGAGCCAGCGGAATGGTCCGCGACCGACACAGAACATCGGTCTGATATAAGCAGGGACAAATCCTGGGTAATCAAATGCGTTCTTCAGACCTGCTTTTAATGCTTGGCCGCGTAGGTTGTTTCCATAATCGAAAACGATTGATCCTTTTTTTTGAAAATCAAGTAATGCTTTGCAATGCTGTTTGATGCTGTGCATGGATTGTTTGATATACTCTGTCGGATTCTTTTTTCGTAAAACAGACGCCTCATTCAGTATGTCTCCATAATATTTTGCAGGAACATATCCATTCAGTTCATCGTGCGCGGAGGTTTGGTCGGTGACAATATCCGGTCTGAATCCGTCCTTTACAAGTTGTGGCAGAATCATTGCGCAATTCCCTAGCAGACCAACTGAGAGTGGTGTTTTTTCTTTTTTTGCTTGTGTCACAAGCTCCAGTGCTTCGTCGATATCCTTTACTTTTTTATCGCAGAACCCTGCTTTGATCCGTCGATCGATGCGTTTCTCGTCACATTCAACAGCAAGACACACACCCTGGTTCATGGTGACCGCAAGTGGTTGTGCGCCTCCCATGCCACCAAGACCACCGGTGAGGACAATTTTCCCGCGAAGTGTACTTTTGAAATGTTTTCGTGCGCAGGCAGCAAACGTCTCATAGGTCCCCTGGATAATGCCTTGGGTCCCGATGTAGCACCAGGACCCTGCGGTCATCTGGCCATACATTGTTAAACCAAGTTGTTCAAGCTCTCTGAAATGTTCCCAGGTGCTCCAATGAGGAACAAGATTTGAGTTTGCAATAAGGACTCGTGGTGCGGTCGTCCATGTCTGAAAGACTGCGACTGGTTTTCCTGATTGGACGATTAAGGTTTCATCATGTCCTAGGTTTTTGAGTGCATCGACAATCGCATCGTAACATTTCCAGTTCCGTGCTGCTTTTCCGGTCCCACCATAGATAATCAGATCCTCTGGTTTTTCTGCATTCTCAAGATTGTTTTCCAGCATCCGGAGAATTGCTTCTTGCTTCCAGCCTTTACAGCGAAGAATGTTGCCACGATACGCCTTTACTAATTTCCCCATAGGTATCGACTGCAGGATTGCTTCATGGAATTAAAACCTTCGTATCAGCAATCGGGAAACATAAAAAGAAATGGAGCCGTTCGATGATTCTCTTCCACTCACATGAGAGAGACGAAGAGTGCGGTCCCAAGGTAAAAGAACCGGGTGAAGCTTTTGTGTAAGATTTTTATTCCAGTAAATCCGATGACACCGGTCGAATCATACCAAGGATCTTTTATGATATTGCCGGTTATTGAATCGTTCCATTTCCTCATCCCGGTCAAACCACAGGTGACGATCCATCCTTCTGCAGGGATGATACCTCCGGGGATATGTAACCTTCCAAGGTAAATTCGATGCCAGAACGAATACGGTTTTAGACTATCCAGTAGGAGAAAAAGGAATATCAAGGATGTTATCAGTGACCCACGCCTGTGTTGTTGTAAATAGGTAGCAATCTTCTCTAGGGCGATAGAACGGATTCCTGCGAAATGAGTATTTGTCGTATCTCCCGCAATAGAACAACACACGTTCCATGTTATTTCCCAACTAGCTAATTGCGTCATCTCATGAAAAAGATTCATTGATCCCTTTGTTTCAAAGAGTTGAAGTATTTTCCGATGTTCCCTTTCCGAGAAAAAACCAAATGATTGGAACAAATACAGTGCTTCACGATAGATTGTTATGATTTCTTCACGGGAGGTTGCGTTTTGAAGCCGATTGGATAGCACCTCAATTGCTGTTTCTAATTCATCAGCCTTCTGTTTTGTCAGCGTCATAACGATTTCTTTCGTGTTCGATTCATCCATGATTTGTACGACTACCTCTTCTGTCTCCTCAATGTGTTGATAGTTGGTAGCGACGACAGGGTATTGGATTATGGACGTCACTAATACACTCATGAGTAACATGAACAAGCATGTTACGACGCCAATTTTTTTTCTTATATCTTTTTTCATTCATCTTCCTCCGTTTCCCCGTGTTTTTTTCCCTTTGATTTTCTAACCTCTCCACGATATATAATCTTTTCCTAGAACAGTAATGGCTCAAAGATAGAATGAAAAAAAACAAGAGGATTTTTCTTTTCTAAGAGGTGCGAATGCAGAGCCGTTATGGCTTACAAGGTTGGTTCACGATGAGTCCACTTTTCATTGACACCACTTAGAACGAATTAAGGAAAACAGTCTGTCTATTTGAACGTTTGCCTTATGAAACCGAGCTTAAAAAAACTAAACGACCGATAAATTTATGAAAATAAAAGGGAAGGACGGCTGGCCTCACTAGGAGGGGATGGGATGCACTCTAACAAAATAACAACTACCAGCCCAATTCCTTCCAATTTATAATAAGAATAACCCCTATATATGCTTTTCGATTATATAAAGGAAATACTGACGACGTTACTGCCTCTCAGGATAATTCTGCCGAGTCGACGTTTCTTTTCATCCTTGGTTTCTTCGACTTCATCGAGCACCAGGTTCATGTATTCGTCATATCCTAACAGCTTGCCTTCAATATGTCTTCCATCTTTTAAGAGAAGGAGTAATTTTTGGTTCACTGCTTTTTCAAGGACATCTAATGGTAAGGACATGGGGGAAGGTAAGGAGAGCACCCTTTTTAAAACTATTCCTTACACTAAGGAGAATGAAAGGAATATTACTGGGGTAGACCACCGATTTGAAGGCTTGGATCCCCAAACAGCGCCCATGATTGTATCACTTTGGCATCGATCCATGAGTCACCTAACCCAGGTGAGTTCCATTCCACGGGATAGGTTTTTACATACCAGGCGACCGCAGCAGCCCATGTATCGCCAAGAACCGTGATTTGATTCTGACCATAGGCTTGGAAAAACGCACATTCCAGTTCATTGATGCCGCCTTTAAACGAGGTTTTGTCTTCTTTTGTGTACCCCAGTCCGGTGCATCCGATACAACTGATCGCCCCACCCGATGGTTCCCGAATGATCCGTTCACTCCAGCATTCTGGAACATACTCCTGCCTCCATCGTGTCGTCCCATTGAACAACCGTCTGAGACAGACGTCGAACTGGCTGTTATGACAACCGCTGACCACACACACCGGTAGTTTGTCTTTGTTTCGGAAACGCCACATGTCATTGCTGTTTGGTCCTTGAATGAATGTTGTTCCATTCGGAGCATTGTTCCCCCATTGTTTTGGGCTGCCATGGCCAACCAGGTACACAAATCCCCAGCCTTTGCGGAATTCTCGTATCACGTCTTTTTTATCTGAAAACGTCTGATCTGAGGTGTATAATCGAGTCGGGGTAAACCCCGTCATGTTTTCAATCGCACGATCCCCGTAATATTCACCTTCGTACCCTGTCCAATTCGCATTACTTGTTTCAGGGTACGTGTCCCCAGCGGCGACCAGCATTGTGGAAAACCATGGTTGGTTCAACACAGTTGTCTCATAGGTGATGATCTTCTGAACCATGATGCGAACTTCGCGTTCACTACGGCAAGGGAGACGGCCAACTGCGACATCTGGGATAAGATCAATATCGACATCCTGGGCTGTTTCTCCGATGTACCATTCACCGAACAGGCCGTCGTTATCGCTATCCCATGTCGAAAAATTTCCATCTGCATCGTAAATATCAGCAAAATACAGATCGCTGAGATACCCGACATCCCAATCATCAACCATGCTGACGTATCGTACTGGGCAGTACCATGTTGGGAGAAACTGGCTGCTTCTCCCTCCGACGAGAAGCACATAGCGGACCCCCCATTCTTCCATCGCGGTTTTTATGAAATATTTTATCTTCTCAGCGTCGTCACGTCCATACCAGTACATCTGATGATAGACTTCAGGGAGGGTCACCAGTTTTGTGCTTAGACCATAAGAGTTTTTATGACGCACCAGTGGTTGTAGCTCATCTTTGAATGTCTGTGGTGTGAGAATCAGCAGCGAATAGACATTGAGGGTTGCTTGCTGTGAATTTTTTACAAAAAGATCTGTTTCAGTGTTGGTTGTTTCTGCTGGTGTCAGAGGTACAATTGATGATCCGAAAAACAGTAAAAGTATTCCAATCGTCTTAAGTATTCTCATTCTAAAGTTGTTCATTTCATTCCCCAGTTATAAATATAGCGCTGACTTAATAAATGTTTACCTGAGGATGCTGGTGAACTCCTCTGAGGGATACCCGCCGATTTTCAGACTTGGATCCCCGAACAACGCCCATTGTTGCACGGTTTTTGCATCAATGGCACTATCCTTTGCTGCAGGCGTGTTCCAATCAATAGGATAGTGGTTCAGATAATCAGAGATGGCGTTTCCCCACACCTTCCCAAGGATCCTTGTTCCATTCACCCCATATTCATGGAAGAACGTTGGTTCAAGGTAATCGCCAGCACCGCTGAAGGATTCTTTATCCTCTTTTGACATCCCTAGTCCCGTACATCCAATGGTGGCAATCGATCCTCCCGTGTTGATACGGGTCAGTTTCCAACCCCAGCATTCTCGGATCCAGGTGTATCTCCAAAACGAGCCAAATGGGAGAGACCCGCTCGAAAAATATCGTAATCCTTCCTCTTTCAACCCTTTGATGATGTTAGCGGGTGTGACGTCGAACTCGTTGTTATGACAACCGCCGACAATACAAACCGGAAGCATCTGTTTGTTTCTCAGACGTTCCATACTCATTGTATTTAATCCTTTGATCCATGTCTGTGCATCATTCGGCGGATGCGTGCTCCAAGAAAACGCGTTCGCATGGCCTTCAAAGAGAAGAAAACCACATCCCTGGTTTATCGCACGGATGACGTCTTTTGGTCCACTGAAAGACCCATCAGAGGTCCAGAGCTTTATTGGTTCGAAACCGGACATGTTCTCGATTGCATCTAGGGTGTTTTGTTCTCCTTCATAACCAGTCCAGTTCGGATTCTCAGTCTCAGGGTAGGTATCACCTGCTACGACGACGAACCTGTTGAACCAGGCCTGGTCATACGCGGTCGTCTCATAGGTGATGATCTTCCGAACCATGACACGTACCTCAGCTTCGTTGATGCAGGCGAGTCGTCCGACAAAGACATCAGGGTACAGGTCGATATCAGAGTCTCTTGCGGTCTGTCCGTACCATTCACCATAGATACCGTTGTTGCTGCTATCCCAGCTTGAGAAGTTATGGTTCTTATCATAGAGATCCGCATAGTATAATTCTGAAATGAAACATGGCTCATCCCAACCTGTGTTATT
>DATMWV010000074.1:0-4966 GCA_035562195.1 Thermoplasmatota archaeon | reverse complement strand
TCCCTGCGCTATGTCATCAACGAGTCCAATGCATACCCTGACAGTGAAGTGTTCATCTGGATTTTCAATCACGGGGTCGGCAATAACAATAAAACATTCACTGGAGGAAAAATTCTTCAGAGAAGCGAGATTTTCCTCTGGGATGACACCATAACGGACCGAGAACTCGGTGATATCCTCAAACCCTTGGAATCCAAGAAAGTCGCCATCATCATTGATGCCTGTTACTGTGGAGGGTTTGCGGACCGGACGATCCTAGGTCTTCGTACTTCATTGCTTTTACGCTCAGGGATCCCTGATAACGGCCGAGTCGTCATCTCCGGAACAAGTAAGTTCCGTCTTGGGTTCGCAAGCACGATTCAGGGGCCGGTATTCTCATTGTTATGGTTTGAAGGGCTCTCCACTGGACAAGCGGATGGATACAGACCTGGACTCTTCGATCGCGGGGTGTTGCGAAAGATGAAGATGTTCCAAGATGGAAAGGTCTCCGTTGAGGAAGCATTCTACTATGCTCGATCCATGCTTCGAACCGATGAGAAATATCAGGATTTCAAATCCATGCAGCCGCAGATCAACGATGAATATCCGCATCGAGGCTTGCTCCGAAGTCGAGGCGAACTTCTCTTATAAGAACATTAATAAAGCCTCATTCATTGAAAATCCTGCGATGAAAAAAGAGGCGTTGTTTTGGAAACCACTGAAAAATCAGACCGTACAATGTCTTCTCTGTCCACATCACTGCATCATCGCCCCTGAAAAACATGGGATTTGTGGTGTGAGGAAAAATGAACACGGGACGCTGTTCAGCCTTATCTATCAAGCGTGTTCTTCGATTGCTGTCGATCCGATTGAGAAAAAACCCTTGTATCATTTCAACCCAGGGTCGCTTGTTCTGTCGTTAGGCTCGGTTGGATGTACGTTCCGATGCGACCATTGTCAGAACTATTCCATTTCAATGGCACGTCCAGATGAACAGCTTCTTCATGATATCCCTGCAAGTCACCTCAGTAAGATTGCGATTGAAAAGGGATGCAAAGGTGTCGCCTGGACCTATAACGAACCAACGATTTGGCATGAGTACACAGTGGAGGCTGCTCAACTTGTCAAGGAGGCGGGTCTGTACACTGTCTATGTCACCAATGGATATATCGAAGAAGAACCACTCAAAGCGATCGTTCCCTATTTGGATGCGATGAATATCGATGTCAAAGCGTTTCACGAGCAGTTCTATCAGAAGATCTGTCAAGCGAAGTTAGCACCTGTCCTTCGAACCTGTGAGCGTGTGAAAAAACTCGGGGTGCATCTCGAGCTGACCTATCTTGTGATCCCTGGTCATAATGACACTGCCAACGAAATCAAAGGATTTTGCCAGTGGATCGTAGAGAAACTCGGGGTAGATACCCCGGTGCATTTCTCGCGGTTCCACCCTGATTATAAGATGACGGATGTGACACCGACCCCGCTGGACCGTCTTCTTGCCTGTCACACCGCAGCAAAAGACGCGGGTCTTCAGTATGTCTATCTTGGAAATATCGGCCATGGGGACTACGACAACACCTACTGTCCCTCCTGTAGGAACCTTTTAGTTGAGCGGTATGGCTTCTCTGCGAACATCAAAGGAGTTACCGAAGGGAAATGTTCATCATGCGGGGCTCTTATTCCTATCCATTTGGGGTAATTTCCTTGTTTTTTTCCTCTGTTCGATTAAAACCTGATTAAATATATAAATTGAGGAAAAATTTAATAAAGGAGGAAGCATACTTATCTTTATACAGTATCGTAGCGATAAATAATAAGTGTACAGGTGACTCTATGATATCCTTAAAAAAGAATGATAAAATCATTATCATTGTTGCCGTGGTGATTCTTGTGATTGCTGGTGTTGGCGTGGCAATGTACCAATCACCAAAAGCACCAACCGATTATTCGTCAATGATAACCGGTGAGAAGAACTATGAGGTCATCTGGACATTACAAAACGGCACTCTGTCTTCTCTTTCAGATTTTGCTGGAAAAACAGCCCCGTATGAGGGTATGGTCACCATCCCTGAAGGAAATGTCAATAGCATCAGCTTTAACCTTACCTGGACCGATGATCGGATGACGTTTCTGAAACGAAGGGGACTTGACAGCCTGACCTTGGAAGTCACCATGCCGGATGGAGTGAACTCCTTTACAGAAACAAGTACCAGTGCGCCAAAGACAGGTTTTGGGACCGTTTCACATACACTTATTAAAGATGTGATACCCCCAGTAGGACCAATAAAGGCGGAAAATGAGCAAAAAGCACAAGCAAAACTCCAAACAGCACCTTATTTCGATGACTCCTGGACTGATAAGGATATCACCATCAAAGTCATCGTCCAAGTCGGAGAGCTTCGCATCTTGAAAAAAATGCGAGACAAGGGAAATGACTTCGAGTTAAAAATCTCCTATCAGTATTACGATGGTGTCCTGAAAGAAGATACCACGAAGAATACCGGCGGAGAATCAGACCTGCCACCCGATGAATTCTGGGTTGATGAGGAAATAACCACACCACCGTATATCTCCATGATCATTAACACTGGATGCGGTAGGTACGTCTAACAATTTTTTTTTTTAATATTTGAACCGAAGTAGCGCTGCCACACCACCGATTCCTTCGAACTTTTTCCCTGCCTCATGCATCGTGTTGATAATCATGAAATTACAGTGTGTTTTTCGCGCAAGATCAAGCAGATATTCCCCGTTTTTCGTTCGAACCAACACATCTGAGATAAGCAGGTGATCTGCGGCACCTCGCGAGAGGGCGTCATCTACTTCTCTCATACCATAGGTGACCGGGCCGTCTTTTTTGATCTGCTCAAAGACGTTCTCAATAGCCTGGGTTTCTTTTGACACACGGTTCTCCTTGGTGATTTGCTCGACGATGCCTACCTTGAGTGCTTCATGGATCCCGTTCATCGCTGCGTTCGCGGTCGCATGAGTGATGCAGTCTTTAAACAGCAGTGGTTCTTTTTCCTTTCCTGCTTTCAACAGATGGTCTCGCGTAAACCCTGGTCCGATGACGACGAGAGGAGAATCAGGTTTTATAACTGTTTTAATCACAGAAAAAATTTCACCGAAATAATCCGGGGTGGTTTCTTTGCTTTCATACATCTTACCGGACCGATGTGAATCGATCTCAGCAACAAGCTGCACGCCGCTCTGATACAGCAGAGCCACTGTCGCAGCATCATCATCCAGACACACGAACACCAGCATCGGTTGCGTACGCTGGAGGACTGCCTCATCGATCCGTTGGAGCTGATGTGATTTCCATTGGTTTTTCAGAATGGAGAGCGGCTGCATCTCCTCAGCATCGACATTGAAGGTATGGTACGACCCGAGATCCTGTTGGCCTTCCTCGATAACCCCTTGGATGCGAAGTCTGTTTGAGAACTCATGGAAATTTACTTTTTCTACACGGATCCCGAGTTTCATTTTTTTCTTCTCTACTTTTTTCGCTCGAAGCTTATCTGCTTTTTCACCTTCTGCGGTACGGAAGGTGACTGCTCGGACTAAATCTCCTTCCTCGATGATGTTATACAGATGCCAGATGTCATCAAGGTTCTCAGGGATCAGTTTTATTTCACCGCTTCTTGGGTCTTTAAAGATAACCTTCACTGTCGTTCACCTAATGTAATTCAAATCCGATGGTTTTTACAATAGCACAGTCCCCTGGTGGGAGTACTTTTTCGACGATATCGGTTGAGACGTGAAATGCTTTGGCAAGTGTCTGCGCAATCATGCTTTTCTTTGTCGTACCAGGGGTAATAATGACATATCCTTTCACTGCTCGTGCTGCGACAGCGGTGATTGGGCCACCCATTAGTCTTTCTTCAGCCCCTAGAGGAATCAGGCCAACAGCGACCTCTAGTTTACTTCGATAATAATTGCGTTTCCCTCTGATGATAAATCCGCCTTCCGGGACGTACTCCCCGCTCTCCGGTGTCTTGCTGACCTGTTCTGGTAGCACCCAGTACGCTGAGGCTTCACCGAACTGGTTCCATGCACGCGAATACGATGCAGCAAACAGACATGCCTCTTCAAGTGTTTTTTCAGTAATTGGGATTTTTTCATCGGTGAGTCCTTTGCTTTTTATGACGCAGCTGGGTGCGCCATGGATGTCAGCATGCGCGTACCGGTCCCCCTCTGATAGGTATTTCTTCACCACGGCATCATTACTTGAGGCGTCTCGTCCAGCCACCACCAGGTTTCCTTCTGTTGAGATGAACCAGCGGAATCGCTCGAACCACCATTGTTTCTCATGGCTGACTTTTTTTTCCTTTTCGACGACTCTAACGTCTTTTATCGTGGCAAGCTCATGGGTGGTCCGTTCAACTGCCTCGAGTGCCCCTTTTAATTTCTCCTGGATTTTTTTACTCTCCTCGTACTTCTGGTCAGCGTTTTCAGAGACACTTTTCCGGAAATCCAGACTTATTTCAATCTTGGTTCCTTCTCCTTCATTGAGGAAGACGACAAGTTCGTTTGTCGTTGGATCGAACAGCTTTACATAGGGATTCTGACGGATGTTGTTGATTGCATCGTTTTTCTCTTTCTGTCTGAGCAGGACTGCGATTTCCTGGAGGAGTTTTTCACATGCTTGAAAATTGAGGTACAGCAGGTTTGCGTCTCGTTTCTTTTGGTCTATATTTTTTATGAATCCCTCGATTAATTCTTTTTGTTGGATGAGCTGTCGTTGGAGTTTTTCGATCATCTTACGATGGCGTGTTTCCTGAGGTTTTTGTGTTTTTTGCGTTGGGATGAACAGTTCAAGGCCTTTGGAGTAACTTGTTGTTGGTTCATAATCGGTAGTGGGATAGCTTTGAAAAGGAAACGGCAGGATGTCGATGGGAGTTCCTTCTTTTTTGACGAACACAGGGTGAATGTTTTTCTCTTGAAACATCGATAAGAGTTTTTGTAGTTCATCATATATTTTTTT
>DATMWV010000073.1:0-3005 GCA_035562195.1 Thermoplasmatota archaeon | reverse complement strand
ATTATTATTCTCTATTCTATTTTGAGAAAAAAAAATAAAAAAGGGGTGGGGTGTTTTATTTAACCCCAAGTACGAAGAACAAGAAAATAAATCCTTGTTTTGTCGTTGTTACACCATTCACGATCACGGTGATATTTGTTTTCCCGAATCCAAGAACCGGGAGTTTCTTCGTCGCTTCACCACCGGCTGGTATTTGGAGGATAGTACCTGATAGTTCCTTGTCTTTCAACGAGAACCCACCGAGCAATGTGATGTACCAGTCGACGTCTGTTACAGGTGAGGCTCCTGTGTTTTTGATGATCATGGAAACACCCATTCCACCTTTTATCGTGACCTCAAGTGCATACTCTATCGTGAACACTACTGATTTTTCTGTTTCAATATTTCCTGCGATGTCGACTGAGTAGAAGGCCACGGTATGCTCGCCATTCCCACTGACGACAAATGGTGTTGCAGTATAGGTGGTCCATGAACCCCCGTCAACTTTATACATAGTGTAGTTGACGCCAGAGCCACTGTCGGTCGCAGTCAAGGTTACTGTTACATCTGATGTGTACACATCACCGCTCATGTCTCCCTCGAGTGTGGCGGTTGTCACTGGTGGTGTGACATCTCCAGCACTACCGGTTACTTCGAAGTCATCGATCAGAAGGTACCAAGAATCTACTGACACCATGTGAATTCCGATATAGATGCTCTGGCCTGAGTAGCTGGAGAGATCAAACGTGTACTCTGTCCAAGCAAGTGGGACGGCGGTATCTTGCCCGATTATCGTAAAACTCGCTGGATCGGTATCGGTCGTTGAAACACAGATGTCGATTTTTTCCAGATTGTATTGGTCACTGTATGAATGTGCCCAGAAAGTGACTGCTCCATATGAACCACTGAGTTGCGGGGTGATTAACCAATCATCGTTGATGTATCCTGCATTGTCATCATTGAATCCTGCTACGTATTTATCTCCAGTACGTGGTTGCATTTGAACATCTGTCGTTGGAGGAGTAGTTGTATCGGGATTGAAGATGATAAATGCATAAGGTTCGTATTGATGAGGCCATGTATATGCTGAATGTCCAAACGTTGGATCTCCATTAACATCGATACAGGTCCATGGTGGGAATTCAATGAGCCAATCCTCGTACGATTCAAAGCCATCTTCAAAGATGATGTCCCGACTGGCTGTCGTATAATTCGATGGAAGGGCACTTATGGTTTTTGTTTCTGTGCTTGTCGCCGCCGCAGGGATTATCAATGCTAGGGCGATGCTAAGAGCTAAAGCTGCCTTTACGATATTTTTTCTTATCATTTTTTTCTTTGCCTCCTCTAATAATTTAGAAGTAATTTTTTAAATTGAGATGATACTATATATTTCTTTCGGTGAAAACCCTCGATTGATTTCAAGAAATGATGTATTTTTTTCACCAATTTTTTTATGGCAATAAAACTATTTGTCGTTTTGTTTTGTTGGTATTACGGTTTAAGATTTTGTAGACCAGGATAGTTCGGCGCATAGCAGAGGATTTTAAAGACTTGATTTGTCAGAGGGGTAGGAATCGTATTATGGTACATCCATACCGTCTTTTTCTCTGATGTCACCTCGAAAAATACGCCATGGTCACCATCGCAGATGAGCGTATTTCCATTCGGTAAACGTTGCGCGCTGGAAAGATACCCAGCAAAAAAATCAAACGGGTTATCAGCACTATAGCTCCATACTGGTTTCTGTGGTCCATAGGCCGAACCAGGTTCTAAGTAATACGAGCCGTTTTCATCAACAGGTGGAATAAGCTCATCGACCGAGGAGTATTGCCCGTCGGGTCGCCCTTGTCCATTATTGAAAAGTAGGATATGGCTTTCACCAGGGCATCCTTCCACGATCCATTGAGCGTCATGTTGTCCGAAAAGCTGTCGGTCAGAGATATTTCCTGCTCTGTAGATTTCCGGATTTCCATATCGATACAGAAGATCGCCTCCTTTCCCACTCCGCCCCCCAGTATGACCTGCTGCCTCATCTGTTGTCGTACTATGGTCAATGACCCAGATTTCATGTTGGTGACGCGCACTGAGAAGGATTTGATCGAACTGATCATTATAATCGATAGAATTGATATGATTCCAATCCGCGCGTTCCTTGCCAACGATATCTCCATAGTTGATATCGATTAATTCAGGGTGTTGTTCTACATTCCCGAAGTTCTCTTTTGTCGGATCGAAATCCTGAATCAGATGATCCCACACATGCCATTCCCAAACGATAGAACCCTGGGAGGGACCTGTTCGTTCAACCTCGATGACATGATCAGGCCATAATTCACCTACAGGCAGAGTATCAGGGTTCCGTCCAGCAACAATCGCCTCCTCTGCCGTCTTGTACTCCCATCCGACCATCAAGATATGTCCGTTGGGGAGCATATCGATGCTATGATGGAGGCAATGCTGAGTATTTGAATAGGTGTAATTCCAAAGCTTCGTTCCATTCCAATTAAGAAGCTCGACACCCCCGGTCGCGCCTCCTGCGCTGAACACGGGATTGTTATAGGGAAGTGTCGTGCGAAGAAGGTCTCCATTTTCTAAGAGAAGAAGACCCAATCCTTGGACATAGTCGCTTACCCAGGTATGGACAATTTCACCTTGCTTATTCATCACAAATGTTTTTGTAGAATACTCTGGGGAGAACAAGGTATATCCATTAAATGCATCATCAATGAAATACGTGGTGATAATTTTTGTAAAAAACCCAAAGACCTTGGTTGTAATTCGTACCGTTTTCTGGATGCCCTCTGTTGTCCTTATACTAATCGTTATCTCTGGTGGCGATGTCAATTTTCCAAGACCGATACCAAACAGGCATAGATGGATTTCTGTTGATTCATTCATCTCAAGAACAGGGATGGTAAAAGACCTGGTTTTTAACAAAACGAAGGAACCATTGGTCTTATCAATGTCCACCGTGAGATTATTGAGCAGGACTCCCCCGTTGTTTTTCATGATGGCTGTTATCCCAA
>DATMWV010000072.1:0-10028 GCA_035562195.1 Thermoplasmatota archaeon | reverse complement strand
ATTTTTATGTTGTCGTCAGATGATAGCGAATCGGAGCGACATAGTCTCCGGCGATTTGACCTAAGGGAATGTCACATTTATACTGGACATCATTAGTCGTTAGATCGGTTCCGTTCGCTTGTGCAAGATGATATGTCCCAGTATATCCGTAGAAGTAAATACCGCCACCGAGTGCGGTGAAATTGTCAAAGCTGTTTAAGTCACCACCGCGCACCCATATTCGCTCCCGGGAGATGGTCGCTGGAAATGTTCGATGTGTAAGGTTCGTGACATCTGCGGTAAGAGAGTAGTTTCCATTTGATCGAGTGACAAGGGTTATATTACTATTTGCGGTTGCGTTTTCGCCAGGGTGACCGATGATGGTTGGCCATCCTGCACTGACGATCTCACTGTAGGAATAGATTCCAAACTCATCGGTAATCCAGATTGAAATTGGATCTGTGGTATCCTCACCGCTATCTGTGACATTGATGATAAAGTTCCAGGATTCAACATCGTCTGTTGCATTATAGGTATCATCCCAGACTCCGTCACCAGGGGCGTACCTCACCTGATAACTTGGGATAAATGAGAAGGATAGATTATGACACTCGGTATAACCTATGCTCCCATAAGGATCGAATTCAACTCTGTCAGCATAGGTTCCTTGGATAAATTCTCCGTTATGAGGCCAGAGCAATCTCCATACAGCGGTTCCCGTGGTGTTTTGATACTGAAGATATAAATTCCAGTTACCACCCAGTGTCTGGTTATAGCTCGTCGTATCATTGCCTTGGTCGTACCAGGCGCTGATGTTGACATACTGGATGTCATCCCATCCTTGGTCGCTACTGATATTGACGATGAATCTGTATTCCGCACTGTTGTTGACATCACTTTGTGTATTCAATCGAGACGTCCATGTTCCTGATTGATTGTACTGGAAGTCATACCAAAGGATCCTTGGTTCAAAATGAAGGACGGTGACATTTAACGTTGTTGAATTATGCCAGATGTGAGGGATATCACCTGGATCGGCTCTCCCAATCATGATGATCGGGCCAATAAGAAAGATATTTACCACCAAAGAGGTAATTATTGTTATTCCTACGAGAGTAGAAAAAAATTTTCTCTTTTGTTCCATCTCCATTTTTTTCACCTTCTTCCGTTCCATATCGAGTTACTTTACGACATGTTAACACATGTCAGGTATGCTCTTTGGCAGTCACCATATTTAAAGATTATTTGTCAAAACGTCACACTGCAAAAGAGTCACATACGGAGAAACTCAAGAGAAAAATTGAACCGAATTAGGAAAATTCACCACCAGAAAAAAAACTAAACAGAGATATACAATACAGATTTCAGAATAGAAGAAAAATACTAGATAGTGTTATTCTTATACGGTCTTGAGATGATAACTTATCGGAGCAGTATACTCTCCAGCGATCTGCCCAAGAGGGATATTACATTTATACTCAATATCACTCGTGGTAAAACTTGTTCCATCTGCTTGATTCAGATGATATGTTACTGCAGACCCATAGAAATACAGTACATCAGCAGCGGCTGTGAAATTTCTTGAGGGATCTAAATCACCACCTCGTATCCAAATAAGCTTTCGAGATATATTTGCCGTAGGATGTGTTTTATGGGTCAGGTTCTCAACATCAACCGAGAGGGAATAATTTCCGTTCGAACGCGTTACCAGGGTAATGTTCGTCTCAGCTGTTGCATTCTGACCCGGATAGGAATAGATGCGAGGCCATCCAGCACTTACGATTTCAGTATAGGAATAAATCCCAAATTCATCCTGAATCCAAGAAACATACCCTTGTTCATTTGAAGCATAGATCCTAAAATTCCATGATTGAAGATCATTTGTTGCATTCCGAGTGGTATCCCAACTCCCATCACCAGGAGCATATCGGAACTGAAAACCTGGTACGAAAGAAAACGTAATATTACGACACTCGGTGAATCTTGGACTACCGACAGGATCATTTACCACCCTCTCCCGATATTTAAACCCAGTAATCTCGCCTCCATTAGGCCATAACATACTCCATGAAGGTGTCCCGGTGAGGTTTTCATATTGGAGGAACAAATTCATGTTCCCACCCAACGTCTGATTATAAACACTATTCGAAAGCCCTAGGTCATACCACGCAGTGATATTGATATAGGTGATATTCTCCCATCCACTATCACTACTGATATTTACGACAAATCGATATTCTGCACTATTGTTTACATCACTTTGTGTGTTCAACCTTGACACCCAGGTTCCTGATTGATTATACTGAAAATCATACCAGTTAAACCTTGGTTCTCTATAGAGAATCGTAACGTTTAAAGTCGTTTCATTATTCCACTGTTCACTGATATCCCCTGGATTGGCTCTAACGTTTTTCACAATGAAGGGTTCCAGACAGAACATACCTGTGAAAAATGAAAAAACTATTGCGATGATAACGAGAACCGAATATATGTTCTGTTTTCCCATCCTTCTTGTCCTCACTCTATTGTATCGATTGTTTATTAATATGATTATATGTTAGGGTGCAAGTCATTAATTCATTGTCTATCATATAAAACTTTGGGTCGTGAATCTTTTATATTTCATTGGAAGGAACTGATTAGCAAACAATTGAAATTACTCCTATTTTAGTTTTATCTTTGTCGCGACATGAGCCGCATATTGTCCCTGGTTTGTTCCAAAAGGGATATACACATTGAACTGAACCTGAACAACTTGGCTAGTGTTATTTTTATGAAAAATACCTGATACGTTGATGATATCAATAGCATTATTTTCTCGAATGCCGTTAAACATCATATCAGCAGTGATATCATCATTGAGATCCGCATTTGCACAGATATATACATTATTGGCAATAGGAATAATATCACCGGAGGTAACATTGGTGAGATTTTCTTCGAAATAGATACTAATATTGAAGTTATAGTTTGAGGAATAGGTGACGTTAACGACATTGGTTGTCGCATAATAACCGGGTGGGGCTTTCACATCCACCCAGTTTTTCTCAGGTGAGATAGTAGCAAATTTATAGACACCAAACTCATCTTTCTTCCATGCTTTCAAACCATACATATCTGTAGCAGTGATGTTGAAGTTCCATGAAAACAGATCGTTGGTGGTGTTTTTGGAACTATCCCAAGTGTTATTACTACAAGCCCATCTCATTTGACTCAGGGGTTTGAAACTTATTTTGATAATTCTGGTGGTAGCATTGATAACGGTTTGGGAACAATTATTACTAATGATTTTTACTTCATCATCAGGCCAGAGGAGTTTAAAACTCGCATTTCCAGAGATATTTTCGTATTGGAGATGCATATTGAGGTTTCCACCTGCTGTGAGATTATATGAGCTGGTTTCAGTCCCCTGATCATACCATGCTTTTATTTCGATATAATCAATGTAAACCCAGCCGTATGTTGCAGTGACGTTGATTGTAAAGTAGTATTCGCTATTCACGTCAAGCAGACCCGTTGCATTGTTGAGTTTTGATCCAATGCTATTTCGTAGATCATAACTATTAATGACAGGAGCGACCGGCATGACATAATGACAGCTTGCATCAGCGGTACTTGGTTTATTCTCCTGATTCCCATTGGTGTCCATAGCCATGGAATAAAACCAATAATATCCATATCCATTTGGAAAGTTAAAGTTCCAACTCCAGGGGCTGCTTGTGTCTGGATTACTGATGTTGTTCCATCGAATGTAACCTGTTTCCTCACTGCCAAAACTACTCCAAGTTGGTGCTACTGCCCAGTATTTTCTCACAAAGACATTATCGACCAGCACATAATTTGCCGACGTCATACTGACTCCATGTACATGCGAAACGAGATAATCAGCGGTTGTTTTCGTAGAATCTGTCACTGAACGAGCGCTATCACCGGCGGGGGCTGATGGAGTGATTTTTGTTGAATATGTAGAAGCTGAGACATTTATTTTGACATGGTACCAGGTTGCTGTTGAAACAACAGGAAAAGAAGTTCCTATCTGGGTCCAGGTGGCAGGAGCTGAAAATTCAAAAAAACCTCCGTCTGCTGCGGAATTCTGTAAACGCCAACAGTATCCATTCGTCCAAGATAGCCCATTGGTCCTCCATCCAAACTGATGAATAATCCTTGGGGTACCAGTAAGATACACATCGTATTCGATAATTCCGTTGAGTATTTTGTAATTGGTGCGTATCCGAGTGTCTTGATAGGTTCTATTCGCAGGTATCGAGTTGTCAGGGTTATGACGGAGTGCTGGTGCAGAATTCCCCTGGCTTGTATTGATATATATCGAATCGGTGTTCCAGGAATCCATGACCCATTTACTCAATCCATTTGAAAAATCATCAAAGAAATAAAACGTATTATCCCCGTTACTTGATGTGAGAGCACTGGAATTTCCGTAGTACATCCAGATGTAGGTATCATTACGAGAATTGTTAAACCAGAATGTAGCTTGAGTGTTCGTCGTATAATTCTTCATCCAATAGTTTAACTGTGTCGTATTATCTGAATAGCTGATGAAGCGAATATCATCAAAATCACTTTGTGCATGACCATCGCAGGTGACATTTCCGCCACTGCTGTTGCCTATAATGATTTTCATGTGATATCCCCCGTTTTTTCCATTGATGGTTAATAGTTTTCTGTACGACCAACAAGGATTCCACCAGGAAGAATTCTGAGCGGAATAATAATACCATATAGTCACATTTTTCGTATCGTCACTGGCTGTTGCACTAATCGAAAACGGAGAAACTGTCACAACGTACGGTGAAATGGAATTAATCTGCGAGGATGGTTTTGACAGGTCATAACCACATTGAGTATCATACTCAGGTGATGAAGGTGCATCTTCTCCATTGCCTGCCCAATCATAGGCTCTACTATAGAATTGGTATCGGCCTTCTTCGCTGGGGAAATTGAAACTCCAGTTCCAGGGCGCACTATCATCCCTACTAAAAGAAACCCACGCATTCCAGCTTGAGGTGTTACTGGTTCTAAATCGATAGTAAAGCGTTATATTTTTAACTCCGGTAAGTGAATCACTCGCATTCGTAACAGTAATCGTTAAGGGATTTCCAGTTGCAGTATACCAATAGGGAGTGATTTGGTCAACCTGCGAAGAAGGTTTAGCCGTCTCATACCCACAGAAGGTGTCATTATCAGTAAAATATTCGACAGCACTGACGTTATCACACGCAAGACTAAAGAACCGATAATAACCATCACCGTTTGGAAAAGTAAAAACCCATGAAATAGAATTCCACGGATCAGTATCGACACCAAAAAGAATTTGGTTAGACCAGCTGTTGTTATCATTGCTGTAATAATAGTAAAGCGTAACATTCTGTAATCCACTACCATTAAAATCAGTCCCTTGACCAGTGATTGCCAGAGATGTGCTATGCCAGTATGGACTAATATCGTCCACCTCCGAATAGGGTTTCGTGGTATTGTAAGCGCATTTGGTATCATTATCAGGTGAGATAGGAGAATCTTCGTAGTTACCTGCTTTGTCAATTGCGATACTATAGAACTGATAGCACCCCTTTGCTTTTGGAAAGTTAAAAGTCCAGGACCATGGTACACTTACATCTGATGCAAAGATTTGCCATGAGCCCCATGAAGAACCGTTGTCTAATCTGTAACGATAATATAACACTAGATTTTTTAGCCCGCTGAGGGAATCGCTTGCGGATGAACAATTGATGATTACATCACGGTCGGGTTCAACATACCAATAGGGAGTAATATTGTCCAATCGAGAGGAGGGTTTCACGGTGTCGACACCACAAAACGCATCGTAACTGGGAGTGCCTGGAGCAGCCTCAGTATTCAATTCTCCATCGATAGCTCTACTGAAAAATCGATAATATCCATCACCCTGCGGAGGGGAAAACGACCAGCTGTACGGGCTTGTTGTGTCATTGGTTCCGTATTGGTTCCATCCAGTCCAACCTGAGGCATTGTTTGCGCTATAGTTATAATACAACCCGATTTCTTTTATCCCTGTCCCATTATCTGATGCTGTGACTGAAATCTGAAACGGAGTTGTCTTCTGCCAATAGGGTGATAAAGAAGCAACTGTGGAGATGGGATATTCATTATCATATGTCCAGGTAACGTTCGCATCGGTAACGGTGGGCGTCAGATAGGTGTTACCGGTGAGATTGATTCTCCATTGCACCCAGCGTTTATCAGGAACCTGACTGATGCTTGTATACCAGGTGGCTGTAGAAAGATTTGCTTGTGTATCTGCTGCCCTGACCCAGGTGGTGATCGTGGTGCTAGATGGTGTTGTATTACCGATGCTTATATTGTTATAATCAGGCATATTCCTGGTGGTATCATGGGCTTTTGAGAGCAGATTACCGGTGGGATAATATCCACTTTCGTTTCTCTCTACAGTCACATTGACGACATCGACATAGACATGTTCGTTATTATTGAGTCCAACAACTCTCCATCGTATCTGAAAATTGGATTTGAAGTATTGTGAATCGGTGATCTTTTGTGAATATTGAGCCCACGCACCATCTCCAAAATTATCAAGTCTTGTGATTTGATCCCAACTGCTCCCATCGTAGTAATCAAGGTAATATTCTCCGTCATCCGCAGCATCTGAATATCCCCAAAATTTAACATAGATCGCCGTCACGTTAGAAACTGCACAATTCATAGAAGGGGAGACGAAATTTCCTGAGGCTCCACCCGCACCGGTAGCCCCGTCGAAATCTGCTGAATAGGTACCTGTGTATGATCGATCACTCTCCCGGTTCCAAACATTTCCTGCTGGATCTTCAGACCAACTCGCAGGTAACCAGCTTCCCTCGAAGCCTTCATTATTTATCCGCGAATAATTTCGAAGATAATATCGTTCTTGTAAATGGAAAGAACCACCACTGACGTTAATGTTGGTTTTCGTCCCATTATTAAAATCAATCGTACTTGTTTGATACCAGTTCTCTGACGCAAGATTATATGCAAAAGCAATATCATCACCAAACTGAAACATCAACGTATGCGGTCCAGGGGTGAGAACCTTGGAAATTTCATAGCAGGTTTCATTGGAGGAAAAATCAGGGATAAAAACAGAGTTGTTCGCCCAGGAATAAACAAGTGTTTCATTTCCTCTTCGACATTCTAAAAATTTTAAATCATAATTCTGATCGTTGTTACTCCAGGTAGTTCCATTGATAGCGGAAATGGTGAGGTCTGCTTGTCCAACGGTTGTAAATAATACAGTCCAATTTCCATCAATAAGCGGATAACTATGGATATTAAGAATGGTAATTTGTTCAGTGTCTCCATTTTTTCCCATCAAAACAACCATCGGTGCTATAGAAGCTGATACGACTATGCACAAAACAAGCAATATCCAAAATCTCTTGAACGCATCAAATTTCATTGTTGATAAAACGTTCATACCGCCCCCTGTTTTTCTTAAAAACAACGATGTGCATCCAGTACTTGTTTCCTGCTTCAATTTGCTTTGTGGATACTGAGAGGTTTCTGATCGAAGTATTTCTTGTTTGCCAATTGGATTGTTGTCTGAGCGAAAAAATTCTCTGTTCGTATACAACGTTTTTTCTTCGTTTGAATGAAGTGTCTTTTCTTTTATGACAATATCGACGATGCGTTCGATGTTTTTTTCTACTGCCTGTAGTTTTTTTTCTTTTTCATAGCATCGTATCTGGTTTTCTAGTGGCATGTTTTTCTGTTTTATCGATGGTTGAAAGACACCAATAAGTGTTGAAAAGAACAGACAGAAATTCCCAATAACGACATTGACTGAGGCCCTGGAAGTCTCTTTGTTGTCCATCATGATTTTAATCGTCCAGCTTCCAGGCTGTGCTTTGTTTGAAATTCCGATATAAAACGAATAGGTGTTGTTTTTTGTATAACACTTTGAAGGGTCAATATAGGAAGCGTTATATCCGCTGTTATCGCTCCAGACTCCGTTATCGTATTCCCATTGGTAAAAATTCTGGGTAGAGCGGTCTTCTGGCGTTGGTTCTATTGTTCCACTGTAGGCGATAATGCAGATTTTTTCTGTTTCATTGTATAAACTGACATCAACATAATGAAAATCCCCAGCGATCAGGATGGAATTGTCTACAGACATGTGTGCGGGGGATGTGATAGTTTGAGTCAAATTCGCCTCGACACAAGAAAGACTTACTAGAAGAAATGGCAATACCACTACAACAATAACTGCTTTTCTGTCTATGCCATAGGCTCGCAACCCATCCGAAATATGCATCCAAAAAAAGAATCACTTTTCATTATTTATATCTTCCTTTCATCTATGTTTTCTTTTCAGTGGCTCAGTATAATATCTTTTTAGCACTTGTAATGCGTGTACTGTAATCCACTTGCTTGGTTTTTCTTTCTTTTCAATGTTTACCTGATATCGTCCGTTAAACGTGTTCTCGAGATTCCACCTGCCGTTGGTATCTTGTTTTGAAACAAGAATATCGATAGCTTCTTGCATCCGGGGGTCCTTATATCCTAGTTTTGTTAAGATTCCTAGAATCTCTAAGATATCGGTCTGGTACATGAGGGGAAATCCAAATTTCAGCCACCCGGGTTTCGGTACACGATCCAGGTGATGACTGCTTTTGAACACATGATGTAACAAAAAGTACTCAGCACCTTTTTCAATGGTCTTTTTCACGGCAGTGGTCTGTTTGTTTTCAGGAATCTCAGCTAACGCTTTCAATGTCTTGACCGCCCCCATATGACAGGTGTGTCTGCTGAAGCATCCTGTCTTTAATCGATCGTATGGCCAGCCTTTTGGTGGTTCTGCTATCCGGTCATCGAATCGTTGGTAGGTCGTGATCCATTCAATTCCTCCTTTGACGCGAGGATCTGTGAGGTACCCAAGACGTATCAGACTCCAAACCATATTTCCAGTTAAACAAGGGATTACTTCACTATGGCGTCCTCCGCCTTTTTTAGCACTTGAGGAATACGCAAAGCCTCCACTTTCGGAATCCTGTGAATGAGTAAGAATGAACTCGCATGCTTTTCGTATCCGGTCATCGTTTCCGTCAGCCCCGAGTTCAGCTAGAATCATGAGTTGCCAGACGGTGCCTTTGTATTTCGCGTTATAAAACCGTTCAGGTTCCGCCCAATATCCTTCGTTTGACTGTTTTTCTAAAATCGCTGGAACAACACCGGTTCGCATGATATCCTGTTTTGCTTCCTTCACATCACTATTTGTTTCTGGTTTTTCTAACAGACTGCGGAGGGTAAAGTAGCGTACTGAAGGATTGTTTGTTTCTAAAAGCCATTCTGTGGGATCAGCACGAAGCCATGACTTCCAGGAATCCATATGAATACCTCCTTTTTTTATTCCTTTAGATTTTCATTTTCTTAAACGCGTACGTTCCGATAAGAATCATTACGATGGCAAAGAGACTGACTAGTGCAAAATCAAACAGAAGAGAAAACTGTGATATCCCTAGGAGCACACCTCGGATGCCGTCCACTGCATAGGTCACGGGATTAACAAAAATGAAAGGGGCAAGCCAAGCCGGGAGATTAGTGATTGGGAACAAGGCACCTGAAAGGAAGAACAGGGGAAAGATAAGAAAACTGATAATCAGTTGAAATCCTTCAGGGCTTTCCATCTGGGAACCAAGGATAAGGCCGATGCTGACGAGCCCCATGGTTGCTACCAGTAAAAATGCAAGCGAAACAGCAACAGAGAAAACAGTGAAATGCAATCCAGGCATGATTCCACCAACGGTAAAAGCAATCCCGATCACAAATAAAATCAAAATTTGAAGCAGGGTGTCGGTCGACCCGCCTAATATCTTTCCAACGAACAGCGAGGTCCGTCTCATCGGTGCAACCAACACTTCTTTCATGAAATCTACTTTTTTATCCCAGACGATGTACACACCAAAAAACACCGATGAAAACAATGCGGTTTGTATAAGAACCCCTGGAAAAATGAATGACATAACATCAGCACCCTCAAAGGAGACTGCTGATCCAAGTCC
>DATMWV010000071.1:0-11289 GCA_035562195.1 Thermoplasmatota archaeon | reverse complement strand
GTTCATAATAGAAAAAAAATTAAAAAAAAAAGGAAAATAAGACGGTTGCTTGTGCTTATTCAAGGACGTGAATGTTTTTCTTCACGCAGATCTCTTTGAGTTCCTTTGGCCAGACTGTGACACTGACTTCACCAAGGTGCGCCTTTTTCAATAAGTACATGTAGGTTCGTGATTGCCCGATACCACCACCGATACTTAATGGTATTTTATTGTTCAGAATCGCTTGATGATAGGGGAGTTTGAGAAAATCGTTTTGACCGGACAGTTCAAGCTGTTTCTTAAGAGTCTCCGGAGTGACCCGAATCCCCATTGAGGAAAGCTCATGTCGTCGTTGTGTTACTGGGTTCCAAACGAGAATATCCCCGTTTAACCCATAGGTCTGTTTCCCGGTTTCCTTTGACGTGTCTGTGATCCAATCATCATAATCAGCAGCACGCATCTCATGAGGGTATCCGTCTTTCAGCACCGAACCAATCCCAATGATAAATATCGCAGGGTGATCCTGTAAAATCGCTGTCTCCCGTTGCTTCCGAGGCAACTCAGGATACATGTCTAGGATTTCTTCAGCATGGAAGAACTCAAGTTTGTTGGGAAGATTGGGAATCGTTTTGGATTCAAGTTGTGGAAATTGATCAAGAATAAGTGTTTCAGCGCCTTTCATAACCTTCCAAATCTTGTTGACGGTATCTTTCAGGTACGAAACGGTGCGTTGATCCTTTGTAATAACTTTCTCCCAGTCCCATTGATCAACATAGGAGCTATGGTCATGGTCAAGGAAATAATCTTTCCTGACTGCACGCATGTCCGTGTTCAGACCCTCACCAACTTTCATATCAAATTCTTTCAGAGCCATACGTTTCCATTTTGTGGCTGCTTGTACAACCTGTGCTTGCATGCGTGGTTGAATACCCAGGCCACAGGGAAACTCAACTGGTGTACGTGAACCGTCACGGTCAAGGTAATCGTTCACCCCGCTTTGCTTATCGACGATAAGAGGAACAGTCACCATGATAAGATTCAGTTCTTTGCCTAGATGCTCCTCGATATAGTTCTTTGCTGAAAAAATCGCTTTTTGGGTCTCCTTTGGTGTCAGCAACGATTTATAGTTTTTCGGGAGGACCTTTTCGACCTCTTTATAGGTGCTAATACCTGGACCTGCAAGATCTGCTTTCTTATTTGCCATCATAGCTATCAAACCTTCTTCCAGGCAAATCCAAAGAGATATTTAAACCTTTATAACGACTGTAAAAGTAGGATTTTTGGACAGTACAAAGAAAATAAGGATCTACTTATGCTACTGGTTGGCTTGCTTTGTTATGGAAAGAATAGTTACTTTTACGACTAGTCGTTTCCCTGCCAACAGATGATTCATATCAAGGGTAATGGTCAAATCATCCATTGTGATAATGGTCCCAATAAAAGATTTCCCTGTCGGTGTATCAATCTTAATCCGTGAGCCAATATCTAACGTCACCTCGGTGTTAAACACTGATTTTGGTACTTTGATGACGAGATCATCGATATGAGGACCAAAAGCGTCTTCAGCTTCAAGAGTGATGACTTTTGTCTCGCCTTCAGTCATCTCAGGTAATGCGTCTTCGATATTTGGGAAAAATTTTCCGTCTCCAACCACAAGCTCAATCGGATTTTGTGCATCGTTCGTATAGCAGAGTTCCCCGGACTCTAATTTCGCCTCACATAAAAGCTGAACCGTATCCCCTTGTTTTATATTCTTCATGGTCTCTCCTTTCGAACAATTCATCCCAACAAACAAAAAAAATACACTACAATGAAGATGGGTGCATCAATTTCATCCGTAGGGTAGAAAATCCTATCTCATTATGGTACTTAAACATTTGTTTTTTTATGTCGGTTAGTGCGGACATAAGCCTGTTGGGCAATCCCCTGCATAATCTGTTGTCACCACAATTGGTTTTCCGGTTCCCAGGTACAACACCTGTTCGGGTTTACTCCCATATCGGTATACCGTTATCCCTTTACACTTTAATTTCCATGCCAACAGGTAGATATTTCTTACGTCTTTTTGCGTGGAATTTTTCGGCAGATTGACTGTTTTACTGACAGCATTATCAACGTGTCGTTGGAATGCTGCCTGCATCTGAACATGAAATTCTGGCGTGATGTCTAGTGAGGTCACGAAGGTTTTTTTCAGGTCGTCTGGTAACTTTAGATGTTTGATATTGCCGGTTTTGGATATCTGTCGTACCAATTCCTCTGAGTACAGATCACGACGTATCAACTCTTGTTTGAAAATCTCGTTTATCTCTGGTAATTGTTTCCCATCCATCACGCGTCGGATGAATGCTAACGCAAAAACAGGTTCGATGCTTGAGGAACACCCTGCAATAATGCTAAGAGTCCCTGTTGGTGCGATCGTGATACAGGTCGCGTTCCGCATCGTAGGGTACTTTTTCTGCCAGTTGCTTTGTTCAAAATTCTTAAACGAGCCTCGTTCTTTTCCAAGTTCCATTGATTTTTCTTCTGCTTCTTTTGCGATGAATTTGATGAGTCGTTCGCCAAGCTGCAACGCTTCTTTGCTATCGTAAGGGATCTTCAGCAAGAATAGGAGATCAGCAAATCCCATCACGCCAAGACCGATCTTCCGATGCGCCTTTGTGATTTTTTCTGTTTCTTTGAGTGGATAATTGTTCGCATCAATGACGTTATCAAGGAAATGGACTGCAAGTCGTGTGGTGAGCTTTAGTTTTTTCCAGTTGATTTTTCCATTTGTTATCATTCGTGCCAGATTTATGCTGCCAAGATTGCATGATTCATATGCAAGGAGCGGGACTTCGCCGCAAGGGTTTGTCGCTTCGATAATACCTCTGTTTCTAAGCGGATGTTTTCGGTTGATTTCATCAATGAATAACAATCCTGGGTCTCCGGTCTCCCAGGCGTTTCGCACGATTTTTTCAAACAGATCTGCTGCGTTAATCTTTTGGACGATCTTTTCGGTTTTTGGGCTTCGCAACATCAATGGTTGATTGTTCAATGCTTTCCTCATGAATGCATCGGTGACAGCAATGGAGATGTTAAAGTTCGAGAGTTTTTTACCTGATTTTGCGGTCACAAAATCAATGATATCAGGATGCGTACAGTGAAGAATGCCGATGTTTGCTCCACGGCGTTTCCCCCCTTGTTTTATCACATCGGTGGTGCTATCGAAGATGCGCATGAACGAGATAGGACCACTTGCGACACCCTTGGTGCTTTTCACAATCGCGCCTTTTTCTCGCAGATGGCTGAAACTAAATCCGGTTCCTCCACCGGACTGCTGGATCAACGCCATGTTCTTCAGCGTGGTAAAAATCCCTTCCAAGCTATCTTCAATTGGAAGTACGAAACATGCGGATAATTGTCCAAGCTTTGTTCCTGCGTTCATCAGGGTCGGGGAGTTTGGTAAGAACTCCAAATTCCGCATCGCAGCAAAAAACTCTTCTTCTGTTTTTTTTGGGTCTTTGCCGTAGAGGTTTTCCTGTGCTGCGATTGTTTTTGCAACCCGTCGGAATAACTGTGTGGGTGTTTCAATGATCTTGCCAGTCTCATCCTTTAAGAGGTAACGTTCTTCGAGGACTTTCAGTGCATTGACGTCAAGTTTCAGGTCGTCATGTATCTTGAAATACTGTTTTATTTCCCTAGCAATCCCGCGTGAACGTCGATATAATGAATAGGCCTTGTACACTCGTTTTTCCCGTTTTTCAAGTATCTCTTCTACGGTGTCTTGTATTTGTTCAATACTAGGGTTACCTTCAAAGAACGTTTTTTGTCTGGTGTTTAACAATTCAACAATTTTTTTGGTGAGGAATTCAGCTTTTTTTCTATTTTTTATCCCCAAAACAAGCATTGCCTTCTGAACAGCGGCTGTAATTTTTTCAGCATCAAAAGGAACAAGTTCGCCAGTTCTTTTCCGAACATGGGTAATCGTCATAGTTTCTAATCGTTGTTTCGTTATAAAAATATATATGACCCGGTTTGTATGCCTGATGGTAGAAATAGCATAAATAGTTAGGTGTGATATATCTACGAACAAACCATGGTGAGTGTATGTTCCAAGAAATAAGTTATTATCTTATTGGTGGTATTCCTTTTGTGGTGTATCTGGGGATTGTCGTTTTTTTCTTGTTTTTTATCACAGGGATGATTGCGATGCTTCGAAGGAAAGGGAAAACGAAGATCTCGGTTCAATGGCATTTTCGTCTCGCGTATCTTTCGATTATTCTTGGAAGCATGCATCTTATATTAGGCATATTTTCGTATATATAAAAATATATATTACTACGTCGTAATATTGAAATAAATACAAACCATTCGAATGTTTGTAATAGCAGAGAGATACGTATGAAGACTCAGAACAGAAATCAAAAACAAAAGCATGTGTTTTGGATGAACCGCAGCCGTTGCATCCTTTTAGTTATAGGAGCATTCCTTGTGACATCGAACACGGTATTTGCCAATGCACCCTCTGGCATGACTATTTCTTACAACCTTGAAACACAAGACCTCAGAGTCACCATCACCCATCCGGTAAGTGACCCAACAACCCATTATATCTACAAGGTCGAACTGCAAAAAAATGGACTGCTATACAATACATCTACCTATACAAGCCAACCTGATTCAAACAGCTTTACCTACAGCTATCCAGTCAACGCCACCACCGGTGACACTATTGAGGTCACTGCATCGTGTATACAAGGTGGATCAAAAACATTACAGCATACCATCTCAACAAACAACGGTCAGAATAACAAATCCACCCCCGGTTTTGAAGGTATTGTCATTTTCACAGCCCTGGTAATCAGTATCGCCATGCTACAGAGAAAACATCCTTAGACACGACTCTTCAAAGACATCAGTCCTTTTTCAAGTGCATCTAGCGCATTTTGTAACACGGATTCATAGCATCCATACGATAATCGAATACAACCCTCCAAATTGAAATACACCCCGGGATTTACCAATATTTTTTGTGTATCAAAAAGATATTTACTGAGCTCCAGAGAAGGAATCTCCATTGTATATTTTGGGAAACACACAATACCTCCATCAGGCTCGACAAACTCGAAGAACTCGGTATGCTCGTCCATCCATTTTCTAAGGTACTCAAGGTTTGTTTTCGCTCTTTTCTGAAATCGTTTGATTAATTCAACCCGAGCAACACTCAGGACGCGAGCGGTCAGAAGCTCTGATGTGAAGGATGCAGCCCCCGTGGAATGTGCTTTAACCCTCTGGCATTGCGCTGCTATCTCCGCTGGTGCAACAATCCATCCGGTATGAAGCCCGCCTAAGCCATAAATCTTGGTTGTACTGGAAGTCACAATCACATTTGGAATACCAAACGAAGACGGTTGAGAAAGAAAGGACCCATCAAGAAAAATCTCATCAACCAGCACATACGCACGATGATCAGACGCAATCTTCGCAATCTTTCGGATAGTGTTCGGGTCTGTTAAAATCCCACTTGGATTATGCAGGTTAGTCAGTACAATCAACCTTGTCTTTTCCGTGATAAGATCTTTAAGTGATTGGCTATCGGCCCTGAACCTGTCGTCGAATTTCCTTCGCCAGTCAATCCTATGGGCGCCAAGCATTTCTGGCGTCAGCCACATCGGTTGATATCCGGGTTGTTCAATAATGAACTCATCTGCCTTCGAAAGAAGAGAGGCAAACACAAGGAAGTTCGCTTCGGAAGCTCCTGTCGTCGTAACGATATTTTCATCAGAGCAGTGATAGATCGGACATAAGGTTTTTTTTAACTCCAAAGCACCGTACAATGCATTTGATCCTAACTCAAAAGTATCAGGAAAGAAAAAATCTGTGAATTTCTTATATTCATGAACAGTCAGACCATCAATATTACTAAACGCAAGGTTATAGGTAGCATGCGGGGCGTTCTGCAGCAGCCATTCAAATAAATCGATTCGAGGAGCCTGCATAGAAGGAAACATCGAAGAAGAAGTATATTACGGTATGGAGAAAAAAGAAAAAAATATGGCCGAGAACATCAGCGGTTATGGTGGAGATTCACTGAGTAAATCATACAGATTCACATAATGAAGCTCTGTTCGAAACGCCATCTGGTCATGATTCGCAAAACTAAAGACCATATCACCTGTCGCAGGACAAGCAACCCATTGGTTCCATGCCTCCGCCATCCCGGTTCCTTTTCCGAGTCGTTCAATTAAACGTAAGAGTGGAAAATCCTCTGCACGATACCCGTTTTGTAGCACGTTCATGGTATTGTTCAGCGTTAAATTACCCCAGGTACTATAAATTTCTTTACTCACGGATTGATACAACTGGTATACTGCAAAAAAAGGATTACTTTTTTGAAAGAACAACAGCTTGAAAAATGCGATCAATCCTGATGGATTATATGGTTTCCGTTGGGTTTCCGCGATCGTCGGTTCAAGAAACACATTGGTTCGTCGCACCACATGCTCCAGAGCCCAGAAAGGCTTGATGTTTTCAATTGAGTCATTATGGGTTCCGATGTAGGTGAGATTCGCGGTCTGCTCAAGGGCAAAACCAACTGCAGGGTCCGCCTGTGAGACAATAAAGTTGAACCCATGAGTTCGATTTGTATTAAGTATCTGAAGAGCGTCCTCCGCTGTTGCCGCGGAATCTAAGACTTGTTGAACACGGAAATGATACGGGTTCCCCTCGAAGGTCTGGTCCTTGCTCCAGCAGATTTGGATACCAAGAGAAACTCCCTGTGAATTCATACCACCACCTGTATGAAATGAACCAGCAATTGCAGGGCAGAGTGAGGCAGAACCGTTGTCTGGATTTCGGACAACAAGGACTGTATTCTCATGAGCGTACTTCCCACTCACAGGGTCTTGAATGTTTGAGGGTAAATCAAAACTCCTTGCATGGTATAATTTTCCATCTACGGTCGCAGGTCCCCAGGCTGCAATCCCATAACACCCATGATCAGAATATTCGACTGCCATGATGGATGCGATGATATCATTAAAGGAGATATTCGCCCCGTCAGCAATCCCTTGCATCTCTTCGATGTACTCAGGGGGAACATATGACTTGGAGATGTTCCAATATGCAAGCAAATCGGTTAAAGGAAGATACTTCTCAGCATAATGTAAAAAAGCACGGATATTCTGTTGGACTTCTTCTTGCAGCAAGTATCCATGCTGGAATCCCATTTCATAATGTGATCCACTCACATGTAGAATCGTGATATTGTCTCGTTCCTCGACCCAGCCACCGGCTAAGACGGAAGATTGAGAGAGATACTGCGTATTTTTTTGTTGAGAAATAATTGTTGCCTGTGCGAGCGGCAAGAAACAACAGATACAAATGCTCACAACCAAGAGATGTTTCATGTGTGATTCCTCCATATCTACAATCAGAGCACCTCTTTATAAAAATACTGGTGAATGACAATAATCATCCTTGAAAGGATTCATGCTATTTTGCGAGATATTGACTGATCCGTTCAATCCCCTCGACGATCTTTTCATGCTCATAGCAAAGAGGACCATAGGAGAGACGAAGACCATGGCTCATACTTGGACCAAAACCAGTCCCAGGGATAAGTAGGACTCCAGTCGCTTTCAACAAACGTTCGACAAATCCCCTTGGTTCCTTTCGCCGTGGTGTCGGACAGCAGGTATACAACCCACCATCGGGGGTAAGTCGTTTCCAACCCAGGTGAGAATCCAAAGTAGACATCATCACCGCAGCAGTTTTTTCATAGAGAGTACGAACATCAAAAACATACTGTTTCAAAGAACCATCCAGTAGGGTTTGTTCTAAGAAGCGTGCGGTCGTCATACTATGCAAACTGTCAGGAGATAAAAGCACAGATTCGTTTATTTTTTCTAAACCATTGATCACCGTTTCATGTGCCTCAACCCAACCAAAGCGCCGTCCAAGACTGGATAACCATTTCGAGTTGGAATGCAGCGTGATCAGATGAGAATGCTCCTCAGGGGACCACGAATAACAGCGTGGCATATCCCCAAACCACAACGCTTTGTATGCATGATCTAAGACGAGATAACCACCACGATCCGTCATGATTTCCAATGCGCTTTTTAAGAATCCTTCAGGGGGAATCTGACTTGTTGGGTTATCAGGGACGGGAATGACGAATACTCGTAATCCTTTGTCACAGTACTGTTTAAGGATTTCTAACGACTCATCAGGGGTTTTTAGATACGTCCATGTCGGTGGATCTAATGCAGGGACAAACCATATCGGTGAGCTGGGGAGCGCACATTTCACAGCATTAAGATAATTCGCATACGTCGGGTCAAGAAACCCCACTGGTTCACCCGGGTTACATACCACACGGAGGACATCATGGAACAGTTGCGTTGATGAATGACCAAGCAGGATGTTCTGTGGTTCTAAGACGGTTAGATTGTAGATAGTATTTTCGAAACGACAGATCTGCTCTCGGCAGAAGGAATCACCACGAATTGGACTATACCTCCCGCTTTGGTGAAACAAGGTGGCATCATTTATTATCGCCTGGTAAGCATTTCTCAATGCTTCAGGTGCGGTATGGTTGCACCAACCTCCACCAAACGATATGACCTCTTCAGGGTTTAACCCCATCTTACGAATCGCCTGGTTTTCCGCCATTTTCATAATCGTCTGAATCGGGGATAACCCACGGAGCTCCTTTTCGACCAGATCAGAGAGAGGTAACTTTCTTTTTCGCTTCAGAGAAGAGCCCATACATTATAAAAAAGACATATCTTTCTTTAATCTTTCCTTTTAAAAAAAATCCTCCAGAGTTGTCCTATCATCATAAGTTTATAACCTCATTCTCCATCACAATAAAAAGAGACAGGAAGATTCGTATGAAAGGAAAAATTGTCCTGATCACTGGTGCGACATCAGGGATAGGTAAACAAACCGCACAAGGTTTAGCGATGCTTGGAGCAACAGTTGTCATCATCACACGAGACGAACAACGAGGAGAACAAACAAGACAAGAGTTAATCCAAACAACAAAGAATACCAACATTGATGCGTTGTTTTGTGATCTTGCATCATTCGCCTCGATTCGAGACTGTTGCAGGGAGTTTCTCACAAAATATCACGAGTTACATGTTTTAATCAATAATGCAGGAATCGTGGATTACCATCGACGTGAATCAAAAGATGGGATTGAAAACACATTCGCGGTTAATTATCTTGCTCCATTTCTCATGACCAACCTTCTCCTTGAAGTATTGAAAAAAAGCGCGCCAGCCAGAATCATTAATCTTACGTCAGGTTTACATTCTGGACCCATCCATTTCAATGACCTGGAATTCAAACATGGTTTTTCTGGGATGAAAGTGTATGGCCATTCGAAACTAGCAATCATTCTATTCACAAGACTTTTGGCAGAAAAACTCAAAGGAACAGGTGTGACAGTGAATTGTGTCAACCCAGGGATGAGTGCGACAAACCTAGGTAGAGACGCAGGGTGGTTCTCCGAGAAATTCTTTAAACTCCTCGCAAAAGAACCATCGATCGGAGCCCAAACCCCAATCTATCTTGCCAGTGCACCAGAGATTGAGACGATCACCGGAGAATATTTTGAAAAAAAATCAGTCAAAAAAACAAAGACAGAAACCTATGATATGGATGCTGCGAAAAAATTATGGGATATCAGTAAAAAATATGTTGGTGTATGACTTCGGTTCTTACTCCGCGTTCTTCATATCATCTTCCATGCGTTTATCAAGCTCTTTGTCAACCCCTTGCTCATGGGCGATTCTCTGTAGTTCTGCGATAATATTTTCCCAAAGTACTTGTTGAGCAAGAGCGTAATCCCACAGATCTAAGCGTTTCGTCCCATCGCCTTTCTTGAATTCTTCAATCATTTCTTTTTTATCTTCTTCATTCATAACTGATACCTTTTATTCCTCCTCAAGTGCTTTTCCTTTGTGAGGATTTGCAGCCTGAGCAATCATCGACATCTCTGCAAGGATTTCCTCCCACAATGCTCCTTGATCAACAGCGTAGTACCACATATCTAATTTTTTATCGATATTTCCTTTTTTGAAATCGTCAAGAAATGCTTTTTTATCGTCTTCGTTCACAGGAACTCCCTACTAGCAGTATGGAAATAGCAATGTCCTATATATTTCTTTATTTCTTGATTTTCATATCAGCATGGCTATCCGCCCCTTACTTTTAATCGGCTACATAGAAGAACACCATGTGTTATCTCTTGTTATTAGCCCAAATTCATGCTCATTTATAAACAAAAAGCACACGGAACGTCTAAAATTGAAAAGATATTTAAATAAAGATAGTATATTTGGTATGGGATTCGTATGGGATGGGACAAAATGTTCAACTGCGAACGATGCAGTAAAAGACTCTGGACCTCGTATCGTAAATTACCAGATGGGAAAGTTGTTTGTAATGAATGTTATACCTTTCATTTAATGCAACTTTTAGATAAGATAAATGATAACAAAGCATATGATATCGTCTATAATTTTGTTGAGAAATATCAAGGGAAATATCCTGCTGATTTATTAGACGAGCTTGTAAAATTACTCGGGATAAAATATAAAATCACTATTGATGCGTTAAGCCTCCGTGAAGTGCTCCAGATCATTTGGGATAAAATGGAGCAGGACAATAGACTGGTGAAACTCGCGAAGCTCGAACGGGATTTGAAACGAGATGTCACGTCCCCTCAAGATTTCTTCTGTGAAGTCTGTAATGTGAAACTCCCGAAGACCGAATATGATTATTCCATGACGAATTTTGGAAAATCACTTTGTCTGCATCATCAGAGAGAAAAACGTGCATCACCCCATGCGCTGCAACTCTATGAATCATTACGGAAACGTGGGGTTTTCTGTGAGCTGGAATCCTATAATAGTTCAAAACATGTCGATATTGCGGTAAGAGACGCCCGTCTGTATATCGGAATCGATGGGGAACACCATAATTTAGATCCAGAACAACTTATCATCGATCTGATGAGAGATGAAGAGTCCTTCAAAGAAGGCTATGCGACAAAACGCTATTCACTCAAAGAAATCGATGAAAGTCTTGATGGAATAGCAGATACCTTAACGGAAGTAATCAAACAACGATCAAAAAAATTCCAGCAAGAAAAATTTTTCCCACAGGAATCAGTCACTAAATTTTAATTCAGAAGCCAATACCCAAAGACATACGTGTAAGTTTAGTAGTCTGCAGAATACCATTTTTATATAAAAATTCCCCCGATTAAGAGAGAACAAAACCATTTTCCCGCAGGATTACATAACTCGAATATAT
>DATMWV010000070.1:0-2103 GCA_035562195.1 Thermoplasmatota archaeon | reverse complement strand
ACCAAACAGTAAACTTGGATCTCCAAAGAGTGCCCAGTTGGTGATACAGAACGCATCGGTTTGTCCTATCGTGTTCTCCGTGATATATTTCTGGATAGCCTGGCTGTGTGCTTGAGCAAGATGTGTCGCCCCATGGCCGATGTAGTAGAAGAAATTCGATTCGAGTTCTGCGCTCAATACCGTTGCTGGATCACCACCGGATCCGATGCCATATCCGGTGCATCCGGTCGATGCGATGGCACCACCGACGGGTTTGATGATAAGGCCCCAGCTGAAACAGACTGGTCCGGGGAGTCCATGGCAGAAGTAGCGTGTCCCATTGACGTCTATCATGGAGGGGATCATGGAGACGTTGTACAAGCCGTTGTGACATCCACCGACGATGACCACTGGTTGTTTCGCCCCGTTTTGTAACTGCCAGAAGTGTTTCATCCGGATGCCGCCTGTCCAGTCTGTCGGATAGACACCATCGAACCAGATCGTGTTCCATCCGAGTGCATATCCGTGTCCTTCGAAGTCGACAAAGCCAGCGCCCTCGCTGAATGTCTTTGAAATATCCTCAGGGGTTGGTACGAGACCACCGGTGTCTCTGTTGATGGAATAGACTTGTATCTGATTCAAATCAGGGATCGCAAGCTTTGTGTAGTTATAGGCAAGGTCGCAGAGGTATTCTCCATCAGGTTGTCCTAGCCACAGGTAGGAGGTCTTCCCCGCGATACCGATGAAGTTCTTATACCATGGTTTTTCACTTGGACCAGTGCTTTCATAGGTTGTGATTTTCTTGACGACATGGTTGACTTCCAAGGTGCTTGCCACGGGTAATCGGCTGACGTAGACCTCTGGGTACATATCGATTTTGTCTTTTGGGACACCGGGTGCGTTCCAAGCCGCGTAGATTCCGTCTCCATTTGAGTCCCAGCTGTCAAAGGCACCTGTCCCATTGTAGAGACATCCGTAGTAGAGGTCAGAAAGGCATCCTTCATCATCCTCATTTGGCATATTGACGTAACGAACCGGGACCCACCAGGCTTTCCAGCCAGCAGACCGGGTGTCCTTATCTTTTGCGTAGATATGGTTTTTCAAGCCGCCGACGAGGAGTGCATAGGTGATATTCGCGGTGTCATATTCGTTCTTTATGAAATATTTCACCTGTTCAGGGGCGTCATACCCTTCGTACTCGCTGAGGATGGATTCTATGGATTTGAACTTGGTGATGACCCCTTTACTGTTCTTAAAATCAATCAGAGTTTGGAGTTTTGAGCTGAACTTCTCAGGAGCGATAATCACCATATCATACTGCTCTGCTGAAGATTGCAGCGGGGCTTGTGCTTCATTATAAGTAACCGTGACATCGAAGCTGCCAGCAAACGAGATTTCATTGTTCATTGGTGAATATCGGACTGGATAACACACTACTTTTACAAAAGTCACCTGCACATTCTTCTCATTCCGGCCAGCACCAAGGTCATAAGTAAACCAGGTACTCGGATAGAACTCGGCACTCCCATAGACCGCAGGATCCTTCACATACGCTGTCTGTTCACTTAGTGTAGATAACGGTGCGATACGAGCAGGGATTATCTCTTTTGTCAGAGCTAATGTCCCGATATCGTTCGCATGACAGACTACCTGAATATTGGACGATCCAAATGGGATCTGATACGTCTTCACATAGATCGGTAACACGGGTCTGTTTGGTTCTAACCATTGAGTCGTCGCACCATCAAGCTGAATCTGAACAAACCCGTCTTTCTCAGATAATAGTGGTGGTGATGAGAAAAGAACTGAGGTCGATTCAGTTTTTACATTCTTTATTTGTTCATTTGATGTGTTTGTGGTGAACGCAGCTGCCCCTAGTCCGCTCAGGACTAAAATACCTATGACTAGTATTGGTACTATTTTTTCCATCTTTTTTTCCTCCGATATCGACAATTATGATAATAGATGTGAAAGTATAAGAAAGTAGTCTTAGAAAATTTGGTCAAAACTAGAATCAAATGCCTCTTTTAATAACAAATGGAAGAAAAATGCTGTAATTTTTTTTTCTTGATATTTTGTCCTTTTCCTGTATCGTTACACAAAAAAAGCTGGACAACATAGGGA
>DATMWV010000069.1:0-2600 GCA_035562195.1 Thermoplasmatota archaeon | reverse complement strand
GATACGGACCACGAACATTTGGAGGCTGCCCTTATGGATGAAAATGTGAAAGCATTCATGGAAAAAGTCATGGAAAAAAATCCTGGTGAAAAAGAATTTCATCAAGCCGTTCAAGAATTCGCAGAAAGCGTCATGCCGTTTATAGAAAAAAACCCAAAATATAAAAAAGCAAAAATTTTGGAACGTCTCGTCGAACCTGAACGTGCAATCATGTTCCGTGTCCCCTGGGTCGATGATAAAGGCGATATTCAGGTGAATCGAGGGTATCGAGTCGAGTTTAACAGCGCAATTGGACCGTATAAAGGTGGTCTGCGATTCCACCCTAGTGTCAATTTAAGTATTTTAAAATTCCTTGGTTTTGAACAGATTTTTAAAAACAGTCTCACCTCATTACCGATGGGCGGTGGAAAAGGTGGTTCTGATTTCAACGCTCGAGGAAAATCAGACATGGAGATCATGCGGTTCTGCCAATCCTTCATGATGGAATTATTCCGTCATATCGGTCCGAATACTGATGTTCCCGCTGGCGATATCGGTGTTGGTGGCAGGGAAATCGGATATTTATTTGGGATGTATAAGAAGCTACGAAACGAATTTACTGGTGTTCTCACTGGAAAGGGTATCAACTGGGGCGGTAGCTTAATTCGACCAGAGGCGACCGGATACGGAGGCGTCTACTTTGCTTCTGAGATGTTGAAATTGAAAAATGATAGTTTCAAAGGCAAAACAGTAACTCTCTCTGGTTTTGGGAATGTTGCCTGGGGTTGTGCTTTGAAGATTGATGAGCTAGGCGGTAAAGTCGTGACACTCTCCGGCCCAGATGGATATATCTATGATAAAGAAGGGATCAAAGGAGAGAAAATTGAATATATGCTTGAAATGCGTGCCTCAAACAATGATCGTGTTGAGGATTTCGCGAAGAAATTCAATGTTCCGTTCCATGCAAATAAGAAACCCTGGGAAGTAAAATGTGATATCGCAATGCCGTGTGCGACCCAAAACGAATTAGACCTTGATGATGCAAAAACACTTGCAAAGAATGGATGTATACTAGTCGCTGAAGTCTCCAACATGGGTTGTACGTATGATGCCGCGAAATTTGCCACAGAGAAAATGATGTATGCTCCAGGCAAAGCAGTCAATGCCGGTGGTGTCGCAGTCTCTGGTCTTGAGATGGCACAGAACAGCATGCGGATGAACTGGACATCTGAAGAAGTGGATAGGCACCTGCATCAAATCATGAGGAATATCCATGAGGCCTGTGTGAAATACGGAAAAGTCTCCAAAGATAAAGTTGATTATATCAAAGGAGCCAATATCGCAGGATTTGTCAAAGTCGCTGATGCGATGCTTGATCAGGGAATCGTGTAATTACCACGATTTTTTTCTTTTTTTTTCCATCTCGCCGTCCGATTCCATCAAATACAAATAAACAATTGGATGGATACTCATGAAAAAAAGTACAGTCAAGCTACGGAAAGGATCTGAGGAGGATCTTGATGCTTTTTTTAATTTATACTGGATTTCATCACTGGAACATACCCATTATAGTGGAGCACTTGACAATCTCAAACCAAAAAACCAATGTAAAAAATATGTTATCAGACGGCAGAAAGAATTGTTAAAAGATCCGAATCAATTTTTCTTTGTTGCTGAAGATAAAAAGAAGATTATTGGCATGGCTACCGGACATGTAGGAGAACGAGACGAGGCGGTTATGTATGCAATAGAACGTATGGGATTCGTCGACGAGATCTGCATCCATCCAAAGTATCGTAAGTGTGGCGTTGGCAGGAAACTTATCGATATCTTACTTCGGGAGTTATATGACCAAGGAATAGATTTTATCGGGGTTGGTGTTGCATTTAAAAACCCTGCGTTTCATTTCTATAAGACATTAGGGTTTTCGCCAGAGGGGATGTGGCTTATCCAAGAAAGGAAATCTCAGAAGAAGGAACGGAAAAAATGATATAATGTTAAAAATATTTCTTCGAGAGTAATCCAGTTTTTTATCTATGCTATCATGAAATATTTATTTCAGATTTGACTCTGAAGGATAATAGAGATGTTCAATGAACTCTGCTTTTTCATGTGCTTCTTTGTAGGGTATTCCCTGAGTGATCATTAAATCAAGCTCAGCGTACTCATGAGCAAGAATGCTTCTTCGTCGCCCGATATCTGCATAGACGTTTTCTCTAATCCATATCTCGTTCTCTGGTATCTTATGTCGTAAATGAATTGGTAGTTCATTTTGAGGGACCAACCCATGCAACGCGATGTAATCGCCCATTTCTTCGTTACTTTTTACAATGACTTTGAAAAATAACCAGGGTTCATGGGTCCATACTGATTTGATAATCTGCTGACAAACCGCTTTTTGTGTCGTTCCGAGACGTTCCACAGAAGAATCAGGATTAGACGCTTCTTCATCAGTTGTATCTTTCGGCGTATCTTTCTCTTGTGTATCACTTTCAGGATTCATAGAAAATCCTCAACATGGTTTCTATGGAAATTGCGTGAAATTTCTTATATCCCATCTTCTCATAATAGGTATTCCATATGGATTATTTAAAAACATATTACGAGGAAATAGATTCATT
>DATMWV010000068.1:0-2794 GCA_035562195.1 Thermoplasmatota archaeon | reverse complement strand
GATTAGAATATTTTCATTCAAACTCATATAAATACAATTATTTGAATGATCTCTTTTTAATCGCATTCTTATTTTTAGGATCCCGGATAACATAATAGTTAAAAAAGTGTTGTTAGGGTTTTTATTAAAGCGTTTACAAATACTCTACACAAACGATCCATTCACATAATTATCGAGAAAGACCCTATTATCCGTTATCTATGAAAAAAGGGAATAAATGGTTCTCTGATGGTTCCTTTGGTTGATCTGTTGTTTTTACGTGAATTTTGAGTCGTACTTCCCTTCGTCGATCTCTTTAAGTACTTGTTTAGGAGATTTCCCTTCGACTGTGACACCCATCGAGGTGCAGGTCCCGATCACTTCTTTTGCCTTATGTTTCAGGTCCTTCCCAAGGATGGTGTTAAATTTCATTTTCGCGATCTTCACTGCCTGGTCGACGGTGAGATTACCAATTTTCGTCTTCGATGGAACTCCTGAGCCTTTCTCTGCTTTTATCTCATGGAGGATCAATGAGGCGGCTGGTGGGGTTCCTACTTCAACTTCAAAGCCTTTTGTCTTCGGATCAATAATAATCTTCACTGGGACTTTCATCCCCTGGAATTGTTTAGTCTTATCATTGATAGTATTGATCACTTGCATGATGTTGACACCTTTTGGGCCAAGTGCAGGACCAAGTGGTGCGCCTGCAGTTGCTTTTCCACCGTCAATAAGTGCTTTAATGGTTTCTGGCATGTTCTCTTACTCCTTTTTTTCTTCTCTCTTCTTGTCTTCTTCTTTGCGTTTAATGATTCTGACTTGTTCCCCACGAACAGTGATCGGGATAGGAACCATGGATTCTAACAGCTCAACAGTGATTTCCTCTTTTGAATAATCAATGTGGGTGATTTTTGCTTTTTCACCACGGAACGGACCAGCGACCATCTCCACAAGGTCTCCTTCAGTGATCTTTGCAACAGCAGAGGTCGGAGCCAGGAAATGTTCAATCTGGCCGATGGGAATACTTCCTTCAAGCATGTTCCGTGCGTACGATATTGTTTTTATCATGTTCTTAATGAGTTCTTCGTCAAACGCTTCAACGAAAATGTACCCCCGTAGATCTGGGGTGACAAGGATAGAAGGAATGTTTAACTTACCTTTTTTTGCTCTACTATTGATTAAATCAGCGGTATTCTGTTCTTTCCCAACTTGTGTTTTAATCGTAAATATACTAGAAACCTCGGTGTCAGTGTGCTCAGAACTAGTATTCTCCATAGATGCGACCAACCCTCTTAATACCCAAGTGTCTTCAGTATCCAGGGCGCAACAAGTTCCCTCATGATGTAAATGACAAAACCTAATGCACCGATAAGTAAAATCCCTAACCCAGTGATTTTCGCGGTTTTTTCATATTCTTCGTTGGTGGGTTTTCGAGCCATTTTCAAAACTCGGCCATATTTTCCTTTCCCAATGCGTTGTTGTCGCTCTTCAATCTTGTGTTGTAAAACCCACGCTTTTTCCAGGAAACCTTTGCGTTCTTCGTTCACTCTAGACACCTGTGATACGTAAGGGTCAAATAGTAAGGTGTATATAAAGAATGTGGCGTTTTTTCAAGAGATAAAATCAATACCAAACTCCTGTTCTTCCCTTGATCGTTGTGTCGGACCCATGATTTGTTTTGACTTCACACCGGTAATCACTAACATCGCTCGTATTGATTTCTTCATGGTCGGGTCGATCGTCGTACCCCATATGATTCGGGCGTTCTTATCGATCTTCGAATAGATTTCTTCTACGACTTTTTCTGCCTCTCGCAACGTCATGTCGTTTCCACCAGTGACATTGACCAGTGCTCCGGTCGCTTCAGTGATATCTACCTCCAATAAAGGTGAGTTTAACGCTTCTGTGATCGCATCAACAGCCTTGTTATCACCTTCTGCTTCCCCAAGACCGATTAATGCGACACCACCACGTTTCATCACCGTCTTTAGATCAGCAAAATCAAGGTTCACCAGACCGGGCATAGTGATCATCTCTGTGATTCCTTTTATGGATCGCATAAGGACTTCGTCAGCGACCTTGAATGCTGCATTCAACGCTAAGTTAGGGACGATATCAAGGAGTTTGTCATTCGGGATGACGATCACTGTATCACATACCTCGCGGAGTCGTTTCAAACCTGTCTCAGCGTTGTCCATACGTACTTGTCCTTCGACGCAGAACGGTAAGGTGACTACACCAATGGTCAGCGCACCTGTTTCTCTTGCTATCTGTGCAACGATCGGAGCGCATCCTGTCCCTGTTCCTCCACCGAGTCCACAGGTGACAAAGACCATATCGGAAGGAGTAATAGCATCTCGAATGTCTTGTTCGCTTTCTTTCGCTGCTTCTTCACCAATTTGAGGAAGTGAACCTGCTCCAAGACCTCGCGTCAGATGTCGCCCGATAAGGATCTTATAAGGAGCCTGAGCGAGCAGAAGATGTTGCGCATCGGTATTAATTGAGATAAGGTCAGCACCGTTGATTCCTTCTCCAAAACAGCGTGTGATGGTGTTCGTCCCTGCTCCTCCACATCCAACAACCTTAATCGTCGTCGTCAGACTTTTCAGAATATTTTCTAAATCCTCATCGTTTACACCTGCGATCTTGAAGTTCGGATCGCGTTTCGTCGCTCGCATCCCCGTAGTCTTCTTTTCTTGCTCGTTTATCTGTTCTTTGACGTTCTCTTTAACCTGCTCGGCTGCAACAACATCTTCTATAATCTTCTTCATTTAGTAACTCACCACCCTCACAATAAACCCCCATCTTTGTAGAGAAT
>DATMWV010000067.1:0-4446 GCA_035562195.1 Thermoplasmatota archaeon | reverse complement strand
TAACAAATTTGATATGAAAATATTCATAAAGAAATGAAAACGAGATGATCGAAAGGCATGAGAAAATGAAGACAGAGCAACTCTTAAAAAATATTCTTCAAAATTTTTCTAAAGGTATCTGTGGAGGGGCGAAAAACCATGAAGGAACCATTTGATCTGAAGAAATACATCATGGGTCGAATAAACGTTAAACTCACATTATTATTTCTCCTTGTTGGTCTTGTCGCCCCCGGAATTGGCATTGGTTATTTTTATTTAATTTCGAATTCGTTTCTCATTGAGAACTCTGAATTTTTTGAACAACAAAAAATGCTCTTGAACGCTTCTGCAATTCTCATCATTGTGCTCATTGCAGTCAACACCATGCTTATTGGATTTTTAATATCCCGCTCCTTTTCCAAACCTATTCACGACCTTTACAAAGCAGCACAGGAGCTAGAAAAAGGTAATTTCAAAATCAGAACGATTATACAAACAAATGACGAACTGACCCAACTTAGCGATGCTTTCAATCGCAGTGCTCTTGCGTTAAGTAAGATGGAAGAGGAACGAGCCAATCTGGATAAATCAAAATCAGAGTTCCTCAGCATCACCTCGCATGAACTTCGAACTCCCATAACACCCCTCAAAGCACAACTCCAGATGATGCAACAAGAGTATTTCGGAAAACTCACAGACAAACAAAAAGAAAGCCTTACGATAATCCTAAGAAATACAGAACGACTCAATAAAATCATCGAAGATTTCCTTGAGATTTCTCGCATCGAAGCTGCACGACTGAAATTTGTGTTCAGAAAAACAAGTTTAGATGAGACTGCCAAGGAGACGATAGAATTCATGACCGGATTTGCAAGAGAAAAAAACATTTCTCTAGTTTCAAAAATTGGTCAACTTCCCATCATCGAGATAGATTCTGATCGGACGAGCCAGGTGTTACGAAACCTGGTTCATAACGCTATTAAATTTTCTCCATCAGGTAGCACCATCGAAATCAACGCTGAATTACAACAAGATTTTATCAGATTTGCTGTCAAAGATCAAGGGATAGGATTGAACACGGAAGACCAAATCCGCGTGTTCGAACCATTTTACCAAGTGGAAGGTTCACTGAGCAGAAACTATGGAGGAACCGGACTGGGACTGACCATTTGTCGAGGAATCATCGAGGCACAACAAGGAAAAATATGGGTCGAGAGCAAACCTGGATTTGGTAGTACATTCTATTTCACGGTTCCAATTACACCGATATATGATATCGAACCAATCAAAGTTCTTTTCTCCCAGAAAGGCGAAACCGAAAAGAAAATACGAAATGAACTAATGAATGTACTGGGACCAATGGGTGATATCGAGTTTAATGAACTGAAAAATAAACATTCTCTGAACAAAGAAAACCTCATTGATTACGTCAGTTCATTGGAAAATCAAAATATTCTCCATCATTCACATGCAGATGAGCTGAAAAAAAATATTGGAAAAATCTTTGGAGAAGAGAACCGAAAAAAAGAAAATGAAAAAACAGATAAAGAAATGGAAGGATTACTAAAGGTGAAAGAATGAGATTACGATGGTTATTGACGATAATGTGTCTGATGATATCATTAATACCAATAGCGATGATAAGTGGGTTACAAGGCATAGAAATCATGTCCTTATTCCTTGGTCTGATTCTGTTAATTACCCTCACTGTTGCATTTTTCGTATCGTATTTTATCTCTATGCCACTTGTGAAATTAACAAAAAACATTGATGAAATCAGCAAAGGCAATTTGGATGTTGAACTGGAAAAAAGTGAGATTTATGAGATTAATACACTGACAGAATCCTTAGACCGCGTCATGGCAAGCTTGAAACTTGCTATCAACAAAGTCGGAGTTAAAAAAGATGAGATTTTTCAAGATGCTGTAAAAGCAAAAGAAGACGCAGAAGCCAAGTACGAGATCCTCTTAAAAAAAATCGATGGATGGATCTGGGAAATCGATGAAAAAGGAATCTGTACCAAATGCTCAGCGAAAATCACCGGAACCTTAGGGTACTCACCCAAACAGATAATTGGAAAGGAGATTTTTAATTTGTTATCACCTGAAGATGGGAACAAGTTTAAAGACATGATGTTTGTACTCTCACAAAAGAAGACAGAAATCGCTAATAAATTTGATTTGCACTGGATGAATCAAGACAACACGCATAAAGTGTGGGTGCGCTCGTTTTGTATTCCTGTGTTTAACAGCATAGGGGACTTCCAGGGTCTCCGATGTTTTAGTAGAGATGCAACAGAATATCTAGTTGCTGAAAGAAAGATAAACGAACTGGAAAACAGATTGAGTGAAACATATAAACAACTCCATGAAGTCTTGCAGCAACCAAAGCAAAAAACCCTCATTGAACCAGATTTAACCACGATAACAGAACAAGAGTTTGATTATATGATCCTATTTGATGAAGATGCAAAAATAATTGATTGTACGAATGATATCCAAAAAAGACTAGGGTTTACCAAAGAAGAGATGCTCACCCTTACTTTTGCTGACGTCGTCTATCTCGAGTCATATAAGGATATCAAAGCAAGTTTAGATGAGATTAAGAAACAGGGTAGTACTCAAATAAAAAGCATCCATAAGAAAAAAGACGGATCATCAGTGTTTGTCAGTGAACATATCACGTATCTGAAGGACCGCAATATGTTTATTTGTATGGTGAAACAAGATAAACTGTAATAGCTGATTGACGGAAATTACCCCCTCTGTTATTAATACATCCTCTTCTTAGAAAACCATCAACTATTTATGTGAATTTCTTATCTGGTGTCTTGAGAATATGATAATAAAATCATCACAGCGTGCACAAGGGGTAGAATATGCGATTCGAGATGTCCTAATCCCCGCCAAACAATTAGAAAAGAAAGGAATCACGATTTTAAAGCTGAATATCGGTGATCCAAACGCCTATGATTTCGATACACCTCAGCACATCAAAGATGCGTTGTACAAATCAGCAAATGAACTGCACAATGGGTATGCACCATCAGAGGGTTTTCTAGAGTTACGCAAGGCAATCATCGAGCGGGAAAAAACAAGAAATAATGTGTCCTACGAACCTGATGATATCTGTGTGACGACCGGGGTTACTGAAGGTCTGCAAATGCTTCTGAATGCATCGTTAGACCCAAAGGACCAATTGTTGATACCAGGACCAACCTATCCACAATACAATGTGATAACAAAATTTGCTGACGCAGAACCTATCCCGTATCATTGCATTGAGAAGGAAAACTGGCAGCCTGATGTCGATGACATTCGTCAAAAGATTACGCAACGCACCAAAGGAATCGTGCTAATAAACCCAAATAATCCGACAGGTGCGTTGTATTCAAAGAAGGTGTTAAAGGAAATAATCGATATCGCTGGTGAACATAACATCATGGTCATCTCTGATGAGATCTATGATGATTTAACTTTTGATGGCAGACAATATGCGACCGCGTCGCTTACAAAAGATGTCCCTATTATCACGTTTAATGGGTTTTCGAAAGTATACATCATGCCTGGGTGGCGTATCGGATATACGATGTTCAAACATAATGGAGAACTTGATGAGATACAAGAAGCGTTCATGCGGATTGCTCGATCACGTCTCTGCGCGAACTCTGTCTGTCAGTATGCTTGTATCCAAGCATTGCGTGGACCACAAGACCATATTGAAAAAGTCAATGACAAATTACGGCAACGACGTGATTTTTCGTACAAACGCCTCAACGAAATTGAAGGTATCTCCACTGCAAAACCAGATGGTGCGTTTTACATATTCCCAAAAATAGAGGCGATGGGCAAAGGACCTTGGAAAAACGATAAGGAGTTCGTCCTGGACCTCTTGCAAGAAGCACATGTGTTGACGGTCAATGGATCAGGGTTTTGTGCGACATACGGAAAAGATCATTTCCGAGCAGTCATTCTCCCACCGATGGAAACGTTGGAAAAAGCGTTTGATGCAATGGAACAGTTCATGAAAAAAAGGTTGAAACAACAATATAGCGTCCAATCGAATTCGTAAAACAAAATTTTTTTCCAATAAATAAGAATATAAATTACGAAGAGATTCTCTTTTGTGAGGTAAAATGATGGAGGAAAAAGAGCCTAACATTCTGAATAGTCCAAAATTAATTGAATACAAAGCGATGGAGACTAAGTTGTATGGAGAGTTGATGAAGGCATGTCGTTATTATCATAACAAGCTTACCCTCATCTCAATTTTAGGTATATTGGAATTGGTGAGCCAAGAAATTAAGGATTTAGACAAGACAGATTTTAAAAACGTTGATGATGAAATAATCAGCAACCGAGATTTATTAAATCGGTTGATATAACAATTCTTCACTTGTCATGGTACTGCTCTTTTTTCCTTCGTGGTTTGTCCTAGAGTAGGTTAGATAATGAGATACATATATGT
>DATMWV010000066.1:0-3763 GCA_035562195.1 Thermoplasmatota archaeon | reverse complement strand
CAACTTTGTTGGTTGTTTTACCAATAGAATTTATTATATTTTGTGAAATCGATTCAAAACCAATACACCAACTCATACATCCTGCGTCTGAGGCTACTTTTAACAATTCATCGTCTTTGCCTAGGACATTAATATTTCCATAACAGGAAAAATGCTTATTTAAATCCGCCATATTTTTAAAAAGTGATTTGGTATACGCCGCATCAATTGTTAATGATGAATCATAGAACAACAAACGCTTTTGCCGTATTGATGTTATTTCTTCAATCACATTCTTTATCGGTCTTTTTCTATATATGGAGCCTTTTACTTTTTCAACAAAACAAAAATCACACCGAATAGGACAACCTCTTGTTGCTTCAATTGCTGCTATTGGAAGGAAATAATCAATAATGTCTCTTCTGGCCGGAGGAATAAGTTTTGGATCAACAGGTTCTGAGGAGTAGTATGGTTTAAGTTTTCTTTTTTGTATGTCGTATAATGCTGTTGGAAGGCTGATTTCTGCTTCACCTAGTATTACACCGTCTGCATGATGTTTCGCCTCCTCTGGAAGAGCTGCGGCGTGATACCCACCTATAAGAACAGGGATTTTTCGTCTCCTGAACTCATCCGCTATCTCATATGTTCGTGGTGCGGTAGCAGTCCGACATGAAATACAAACGACGTCATAGTCCTGGTCAAATCTAATGGCATCCCCACGGTTTTCATCAACAACATTAATATCATCATCCGACGAACAAATACCGGCTAACTGTTGCAGTGTAAGATTTGGATACACCGGGAGTCGTGCGGATAATTTTGTTAAAAAATCTGGAGGAATGTTTCCCGCATAGGGTTGAACCAGTAAAATTTTCATATCTTCCTCATCTTATAATCTAAATTCCTTTTTGTACCAAACCCTTCGAGAGTAATCCATAGTTACAATCGTAGAAATCTGCACAGGGTCAAATGATAATTTCAATAATCGAATCCACCGTTTATACATTGCAGAGGGAGCGTAAAAACTCTTGATAACGTTTCTTGTACCAGCGTAAAGTTCTTCAGGAGTCATATTCTTTGGTTTAAAAACGACCTGGGTCTGGGTGTATTTTCCCCAATCTTTCGTTAAGAGTCTCTTGTTTCTTTTTATTTTTTCATAAAACGGTGTTCCTGGTAATGGAGTGATGATATTGAATTCCGCAGCATCGATTTCCAAATCAGATAAGGCAGTGATAGTATTGTCAAAAATATCTGGTTTATCATGGTCGAAACCAAACATGAATAGACCATTTATACCCATACCATATTTTCGTATTACTCTAATCCATTCCTGATATTTTTCAACTTTATTTGCAAATTTTTTCGCTTCGTTGAGACTTTCCTGACAAAATGATTCAAAACCGATAGTCCATCCTATACATCCTGCTTTTTTTGCGAGTTGTAAAAATTCTTCATTTTCTCCGAGAACAAAAATTGTTCCATTTCCGAACCATTTTTTTCTTACAGAAGATTTAATCATTTCTTTAAAAAGTGATTTGCTGTACTCTAAATCAGCGGTAAGATTAGCATCATGAATTAATATCACTTTACGTGATAAACTTTTCAACTCTTTGATAACGTTATTGATTGGACGTTTACGATATGAATGTTTATAGAAATTCGTTATTGAACAAAATTCACAGTGATTGTAACATCCTCGTGAAATTGCGATTCCCTCAGTGATTGGATGATAAATAAGTAAATCTCTCCGTAAAGGGGGTATATCTTTTGGTTCCACCTGTTTCTCAGCTTTATAAAAAGCACGTAAATTATTTTTTTCTAAATCCTCTATTAAACAGGGAAAACTTAATTCTGCTTCACCAATCACGACGCTATCAGCATGCTGTTTTGCTTCTTTAGGAAGTGCTGTTGGATGATATCCACCTAATACGACTGGAATACCCATCTTGCGAAACTTATCCGCAATCTCATACACTTGTGGGGCGAACATTGTAAAACAAGAAATCCCAACAAGATCATATTTCTCAGAATAATCGATATCCTCATAATTTTCATGAATGATTCGAATGGTATGTCCTTTTGGGATTGCTGCTGCTACTGATGGCAGTGTCAATTCAGGGTTTGACATCAATTTTTCGCGAAGAGTTCCTCTGTCATTCTTTGTAACTGGTCCATTGTTCATTTTAGGATGTATTAATAGGATATTCATGATCTCATTCAGCTTATTTGTTCTATATGAATAACACCCGTTCGATTGAAATTCAACATAATATGGAAACTGAATTTCTTTCGCTGGTTTTCTAAATAAACATAATTTTGAATTTGCTTTACCTCTTCGAAACGAGTGCCCTGCATTTTATCGATGTTTCAAAGTAAGTTTATGATATATAGTTTTTTGCTTCATTGAAGGATTACCTTGTTTTCTTCTTTTTTATCTCTTATTTTGCATCGTTTGTAGAATATTGGAGTATTGACTCCACAAGTCTCATATAATCAAGAGGTATTAGGATAACGATAATAGACTCGTAGTTAACCCCTATGGGAGGAATGAGTACCCACGACCGGTAATGAAGAAGACGTCATCAGATATTATGAGCGTTTTTGGTCCAAATCTGAATTGTGGTGGGAGACTGATAAAACCCTTGGGATTCACCTCGGTTATCATGACAAGGGTTTTCGTTCTCTTACGAACGCGGTTTTGAACATGAATGATGTCGCTTGGCAACTTCTCAACTTGAAAAACGAAACACCAGGTCAGATCCTTGACGCAGGTTGCGGTGTTGGTGGAACCTCGATTTATCTAGCACAGAAATACCAACAGATGTTCTTCACTGGTATAACTATAGTCCCAACACACGTTCTTATGGCAGAAAGATTAGCAAAAAAACATAATGTGACGTCGAACACCCGCTTCTTGGAACAAAACTACTGCCATACCTCGTTTCCAGATCAAACGTTTGATGGGATTATTGCCTTAGAATCCGTGATTTATGCACATAAGCATGAAGATCTCATCATGGAACTTTATCGAGTGTTGAAACCAGGTGGACGTATCGTGATACTTGATGGATTCCTTACAGATAAACCAATCTCTCCATCATTAAAGAAAATCTATCAGATCTGGTTAAACGGACGTGCCTTGATTGATGTAGAACCGATCAATAAATTTGTCACATGCATGAAACAGAAAGGATTCTGTAATATCACAATAAAAGATATCTCCTCCCATATTTTCTCTTCTTATATTTTAGGAATTCTTGTCGACTCAGCACTCTTCATCCCTACATTGACAAAAGCAATCATCAACTTTAGGGACCATGACCCTGCCGAAGAATTCAATGGTTTTCTGGCAGTCTCGCTTGCAACAGCACTACTTGTACTCAATGGACACTTTAAATATTACTCATTGACGGCAACGAAATAATATCAAAATATACACAATAAAGGACACTTTTAAAAAATGACCTGCAACCAAAAGAACCTAGTATGAAAAAAAACCAATTTACACTGGTTATTGCAGGGGTGGCTTTTAATCTATACATCGAAGTCCCTTCGGCAGCATGATAATCATTTTTCTCCTGTAAAAAATATTTTTTCTTCTGAGAAATGGAAAAAAAGGGCTTTGAATTCTTAGTAAATGTGCTCTCAACGGGCACTGTTTTTAACGGTTCAAGTACTTCCCCCTACACTTTTTCATCCGTATATCAGGATAGAACTCAACCCTAACAAAGTTTTAAATATTCAAGGATTCTATATTTCACATTAGGGAAGGAAAATCATGAAT
>DATMWV010000065.1:0-15342 GCA_035562195.1 Thermoplasmatota archaeon | reverse complement strand
TATCGTAGTTTTTTAAATTTATAGCCGTAATAAATAGCACCGGTGTGTCCATCTTGTTGGATCTTCCTGAACGTGCTTTCGAGCTTCATGCCGATTTTTATTTCATCAAGCGGACAGTCAACAATCTGAGCGGTAATCTGTGGTCCTTCCTCGAGTTTTATGATCGCGATGGGATAGGGTGTTTGTTCGTCGAAACCACTTGGACCGACATGGATGATACTATAGGTGATGACTTCTCCTTTTCCTGAGAGTTTTTTCTCTTTCATTTTGCCAATGCTTTTCCGTCGACAATACGGACAAGATTCCCTTGGTGGGAAAAAAACTCGTTCACAGGATTCGCATTTATTTCCAATGAAATTGTACCTCTGGGGGATTTCCCTCCAGAATCGTGCAACGCCTTCTTTCATTGTTACATCGCCTCCATGATATGTACAACGCACGTGGCACCTGAGCCACCAACATTATGGGCAAGTCCTATTTTTGCATCTTTTACTTGTCGTTTCCCTGCTTCATTTCGCAATTGCATTGCTAGCTCTACAATTTGCGCAACCCCTGTCGCACCAACGGGATGACCTTTTGCTTTCAGACCACCACTTGTATTTACTGGTAACGACCCGTCAATGGTCGTAATTTTTTTATCAATTGCTGTTCCGCCTTTTCCTTTTTCGATGAAACCAAGGTCTTCAATTGCGCAGATCTCAGCAATGGTGAAACAGTCATGGACTTCTGCGAAATCGATGTCTTTTGGAGTTAGATTTGCCTGCTTATACGCCATTTTAGCGGCGTAGACGGTCGCATCAAGTGTGCAGATATCTCGACGTCCATGGAGTGCAAGGGTGTCAGAGGCTTGGCCTGACCCGATGATTTTGATTGGTTTATCTGTGTATTTTTTTGCTTTTTCCGCAGCGCAGAGCACAATTGACGCAGCACCATCGCTCACCGGTGAACAATCCATGAGACCTAACGGGTATGCAACCATGGTTGCTTTCATTACTGATTCTAGGGATATTGGGGATCGATATTGTGCGTATGGATTGTTGACGCCATTTGCATGGTTTTTCACTGCGACTTGTGCAAGTTGTTCTTTTGTCGTACCATATTCATGCATGTGTCTGGTGGCTATCATCGCATAGATCCCTGGAAAGGTCGCTCCAAAAAACGCTTCCCATTCCTGGTCAGATGCAGCAGCAAGAATGTCTGTTGCTTCAGAGCCACCAACATCATTCATTTTTTCTATACCGCCTACAACGACTACATCGTTGATACCAGAGGCAATAGAGAGGTACCCTTCGCGTACAGCAAGGCTTCCTGATGCGCAGGCTCCTTCGACACGGGTCGCAGGGATATGCAGATGTGAAAATCCAGAGACTTCAGCAACAAGTGCTCCAATATGTTCCTGGTCCACGAAACGACCGGAGCTCATAGAGCCGACATAGAGCGCATCGATATCTTTTCCTTCGATTTTTGCGTCTAGAATTGCTTGTGAACCAGCTTCTGCGATGAGCTGACGAAATGATTTATCCCAAAGTTCACCAAATTTCGTTAATCCTACTCCTATGACAGCTACGTCTCTCATAGATCCTCACTCCAAAAATAATAAATTCGTCATTTTTGAATACACTCCATAATCCACATATTCTTTATCAGCGACCATTTCTGCGACCGATGGCGCTTTCTCTCGAGCAAGTCGTTTGATATTATCGGTGACTGTGATATCGAACCCATCGCTTCCCGCACCTGACCCGTAACTGGTCAAAAATATCCGATCTCCTGGTTTTGCGACATCAAGGACTGATGCCAGACCGATCATCGACGCACCAGAATAGGTGTTCCCTATGTATGGAACCATGAGTCCTTGTTTGACTTGATCCATTGTAAAACCGAGTTTCTTTGCTGCGTTTACAGGGAATTTTCCATTCGGTTGATGGAAGATAGCATAGGTATAATCTTGTGGTTTGGTGCATGCGGTGGCCATCAGGTTGTTTGCACAGTTCATGATATGTTTAAAATACGCTGGTTCTCCTGTGAATCGTCCTCCGTGGGATGGGAATTTCATTTCTGCCCTTCGCCAGAAATCAGGGGTGTCCGTGGTGTATGAGAGGGTATGGTTTATCGTGGCGATCACATTGGTTTTTCCTATGATAAATGCAGCGCCCCCCGCTGATGCAGAATACTCAAGAGCGTCTCCTGGTGCGGCTTGTGAGGTATCTGCTCCGATTGCGACTCCGTATTTGATCATCCCTGCTTTTACGAATCCGAAACAGGTTTGGATAGCAGCAGTTCCTGCTTTACAAGCAAACTCATAATCAGCGACCATGAGGTCTGGTGTTGCACCGATTGCTTCCCCGACAATGGTTCCTGTTGGTTTGACAGCGTATGGGTGTGATTCACTTCCGACATAAATAGCACCGATCTCCGAGGGATTGATTGTACAACGTTTTAATGCATGGCGTATCGCTTCGACACTGATGGTTGCCGTATCTTGATCAACGGAGGGGACTGATTTTTCAAAAATCCCAAGTCCTCTACTAATGGCTTCTCCATCTTTTCCCCAGACTTTCGCTATGACTTCTGCTTTGATACGGAAACGTGGAATGTGTGCTCCGTAACTGACAATGCCTAGTTCTTCCATGGTGAATCCAACAAGAGCAAAAACAAAAAAGACTACTTAAAAGTGCCGATTAGTATTCGACAATTGCCGTAACAAATCTGTTACCCTGAAAGTGTGATCTTCTTTCCGCCTTTCAGTGCTTCAACAGATTGTTCTGCGACTTTCTCCAGTTTGTCATTGTCCATTAATTCTTTACGGGCTTTGATGTTCTGGTTACGTAGGATATCCCTGTTCTCCTGAAACTGTTGCATCCGTTCTTTTTTCACGGTAACAATTTTCGATCGCATCTCTAAGGCTTTCTCATGGTTGCTCTGAGCTTCCTCTCGAATCTCAATGTACTTCTTATGTTTTTTATTTGCTTCCCCGATGAGAGTTGCGATTTCGTTTACTAATTTTTTATATTCCTCATGTTTCTGCTGGCTTTCTCCGTAGTATTTTTGGACTTTTTCATGTTCAGCATCTGCTTTTTTGAATAATTCAGTGATACTTTTGTCTGTATCGGTGAGGTCGACTTCTATGAGTTGTTGTTTCTCCATTTGTTTTTTTACTTCGTTGTATTCTTTTCGTTTTTGTTTTATCCGTTCTATGAGTTTATTTTCTTTCCTGTTGTCTAAGATGGTAGTTTCTTGTTCGTATTCCATCATCTGAATATCTGCTTTGATTTCTTCGACACGAAGTGGGAGGTTTTTTATGACATCTCCTTTCTTCTTTCGTTTTGCATCAATGAGCTCCTTTGCTTTTTGTTGGTACAGATTTCTTTTTTCTTTGTGCTCCTTCATCTTGACAACAAATTTTTCTCGTTCTTTTTTGATTTTATCCATGTCGTTTTTGAGTTCTTTGCGTTTTTCGTTTAGCATGTCTCGTTCTTCGCGGAATTGCTTTGCGACTTGGTTGAGCTCGTTGCGTTTCTCAATGAGACTTTGATATTTCTTCTCTGCATTTTTCAGTTGCTCAAGGTCTTCCTTCTTTGTAGTTTCTTTATCGCTCACAAGAGACACCCTTTTTCCAATACCGAATTATTCTCCCATTATAAGGTTTACTACTACTCTTTGACTCGTATACGAACCTGGTTTTTACCTTTTTCCGCTATCCAGGGGATTTGAATATCTGCAAAATTTCCTGCAGGGAGTGTAACTTCAACCTTGTTTTTTTGTTTTCCGTTTAGATAGAAAAAGATTTTCACATTTCGTGCTGCTATCGTCCCATCATTCGATAAACTGAAGGATGTAACAATCTTCTCACCTGGGTTGAAGGTGGTTGGCCAGTGGGAAACGTTTTGAAGTTGAAGGAGTTTTTTACCTTCTTTCATCATGGTGACAAGATCGATGGATTCTTTTTTCTTTTTCCCTGTTTTTTTCACAGAGACGGTCACTTGTGTCCATTCTTTTGGCTCAGCAGAATCTGTCGGTGTGACGATGACTTGGAGTGTTTTTGATGCTTTTCCTTCGATTTCGGTTGTTGTTGGATCTACAGTGATTTCCCATTTCGATGACGGTGTTGTCGGTTGTGCTTCGATTTCATAGGTTTGTGTCTTTTTGTATGGGTTTTTGAGAATGACTTCGAAGATTGCTTTCTCCGTTGATTCAATTTCTCTGATCCGGTCGGTGCAGATGATGCGCACAGGTTTTGATGTAAACACGAAAGCAAGAATGATTATGAAGAATAAAATGATTACCACTAGGATTATTAAGAGTACGAATTTGCCATCAGAGCCGAAAAGGTCGTTTAAACCGAGGGTTCGTGCTGCGGAGTCAAAGAAGTTTAAGAGCTCTTCAATGAAGTCCCCGCCGAGTACGTTGACTGTGATGGTGATGGTGGCGGAGGCATCGCTACTGCTATCTGATGTGACGGTAATGGTGATAGTATCGGATTTTTCGGTTGTGTTCTTCGGGACTTCGATAAGGACCCTTGCGTCATCAGCATCGGTGGTGTCTCCAATCCCAAGATTTCGTATGGTTTCCTGTGGGATGAGCCGCCAGTCGTTCTGTGACGAAGCGGTAATAGTATAGCTATCCGTATCATCAATAGCCCCGGTATTATCATTTTTTACGACGAAATAGAAGAAACGGTTTTCTCCTTTGCTGATATTGATGGTGTTTGAGTATCCAAGTATTTCTACATTATAGCTTATGGCGTCTTCAGATATCTCAGCGGTTATTGCTTGTCGAGCGATACCGGTGTTCCCGGTGATAACCACGATGAGATCGATGATGCTGCCGTATGCTTCTTTTAGGATATTTGACGAATTTACATACACAGGTATGATTACCCAGCTACCTGCTGAAACGGTCACCGATGTCGGGGTTGAGAGAGACCATGCTCCGGTTTTTCCTCGTTCGATGATATTGATCTGTAATATATCTGATTTTATGCTTGTGACATTTAGCAGATATTGAATGCTGCCGCCTGGTATTATTTTTCCTTCTGGTGGTGTGGTGATGAGGTCATGGATCTGAATATTTTGTGTTTCTTCGAATTTGACCCGAAGGAGCGAAGGATACTCATTTGAGGTAGGTTGGAGATATAATGGTGTTATGACCGATTTTGTCCCATTGCCAAGGGAGATACCTATTGCTATTTTGTGGTCATAGGTGATTTCCCTATCGACTCCAGTAAAGTTAAAAACCACAGGTGTTATTTTCTTACGGAGGAATCCTTGTAGTTCGTTTTTTGTTAATTGTTTTTGACTTGATGCGATGGTTGTATTATCATCATATAAAGTCACGGTGACGCTGACTTTTCTTGGAAGGAGGCATAGGAATCTCGAGAAGTACAGTTCGGCAGTGATATCCTGTATTTTGAGTATTTTATTTCTTTCAAGACCTTGATTGGCCGTCCAGATTGTCGGGGTTGTAAGTATTTTGGTTTTCGAAGAATTTGCTCCATCGTTCTGTGTTGTAGTCATCTCTCGATTGGGGCCTAGGAAATAGATACGGATATCTTCTGCTGATATCTGCGCAGGAATGGAAACTGAGGACGGGTGTTGTACTGAATCATACACAAAGGAGGATGATCGCATCGCGTTAATGATTGCAGCGAAATCCTCTGATGTGATGTTTATCAGACCTTCCTTTATGATCGATATGATATCTTTAAGTGTTGTCCCAAAGGTTTGTAGTTTCTTGAGGTTGCTGCGATTTTCTAACCAATTTGCTCGTTTCTCCCATCTTGTGAGAACTCGGTCCACATCGACATATTTTGTAATGAGTGTGGGTACGGTTTTGTTGCTAGGGATAATTTCGATACTGAATAACAGGCTATCTCCTGGCTTTAGTGTATATGTGACATCAGGTAGTGTTATCTGCTGTTTGTACACATTATCAAAAAACTTTGGGGTGAGACCAACAGTGGTATTTGCAATGAGTTTGGGAAAAAATTGCATTGATTCCAGTGATTCCATATTCATTGAGTAGAGTTTGACTTCGACTCGATCTCTAAATTTTTTTAATTTAACTTCTGAAGAAAAGTAGAGATTGTATCTAATATCTCCACTAATGGGGACTGATTCAGTTCCATTGTAATTATATCCTTCAACGACTCGCAAGGGGGAAGGTAAAAAGAGTTCGAAGCCTTCGAAGCCAGGGATCCCACTTAGATTGAATTCGGGGAACAAATAGAAAAGCCATGAGCTAAACCATGTCAACCATTGATTTGTATTCAAACCGGGTCTTGGCAGAAATTTTGAGGTGTTTTTTATTAAAAGATTTGGCGGATATTCAGAGTCGTTTTGTTTCGTTGGTGGATATTGTGACATGGTTATGAAGCCTGTATCCGTAAAATTTTCTGATTCTAGATAGGAGAGGGCTTCAGTAAAATACAGAGTGGTTTGACCCGTGGAATCTTCTGCAACGACGGGCGGAATGTATAATGCAGGAACGAATATCCCACCGATAAGAATGAATAGGAGACCTAGTACTCGGAGCGCTTTGTGCGCTAACATATCTTCTCAACCTCTGTAGTAACTATCTATCTTATTATTATATAAATCTTTGTTTACAACACTTACCATCTTTTTTTAATTATAATAAACAATATATTTAATAACGTTATGGATGTGTCTTTCTCTGTAAAAAAGCTATAAAATAGAATGAAATAATCATTTAGAGCAACGGGGTTTTTCGTAACCACTCAAGGTCACTGATGTACAAACTCCGGATGTCAGTTAGTCCATAGCGAAGCATGGCCAGCCGCTCCAGCCCAAGCCCCCAGGCGAGCACCGGGGTTTTCACACCAACAGGTTCCGTGACCTCCGGTCTGAAGATACCACTGCCTCCAAGCTCCATCCATTTCCCGTTCCAGAACACCTCGACTTCCATGCTAGGCTCCGTGTACGGGAAATACCCTGGTCTGAACCTGATTTTTTCAAACCCCATCCTCCGATAGAATTCCTTCAGGATACCAATCAGCTGTCTGAAGTTGGCGTTCTCTTCATAGATAATCCCTTCTATTTGATAGAATTCCGGGAGATGGGTCGTGTCGATGTCTTCGTTTCGAAACACCCTTTCAAGGGAGAAGACCTTGCAGGGCGGCTGAGGGTGGTTGTAAAGGTATCGGATCGTATTGACTGTCGTATGGGTCCGTAACAGCGCTCGTTCCCCTTCTGTTTTTGAGAATATGTATCCCCAACCAGTAGAACCGGTCGTACCCCCATTTTCGTGGACCCTGGCGACCTCCTTTAATAATTGTTGGTCATTGATCGGTAGTCTTAAGGGGACTTTACAGTAGAAGGTATCCTGCATTTCTCGTGCTGGGTGATCCTGAGGGATGAACAGAACATCCATGTTCCAGAAACACGATTCAACATAATCCCCTTCTATCTCTTGAAACCCCATTTCAACAAAAATCTGTCTGATTTCTGAAATCAACTTAACAAGAGGATGTGGTTTGCCACCATGGAGCGCTGGGGCGAACGCATGGATATCGTATGGTCGTATTGTTTTTTGTTTCCATTCATTGTTTTTTATGATAGCACTCGTTATTTGGGAAATCTCTTCTTGGATTTCAAAACCTGTGTCTACAACCTTTTTTCCATATTCTGTCAGGATGATTGAACTGGTGATGAGATCTTTTTCTTTGATCACATTCTTTCGGGAGGCAAGTGGTTTAATGGTGTTTTTTTCGATCTCTTGCTCCGGGTGTTCGTGAAGCTGACGTAACAGTTTTTCTTCCTCTGTCACATCAGAGGTCGCATTTTTTCCTTTTGCAGTGATTTCAAGGATGGTTTCTTTTTCTTTTTTAAGAGTTGACCAGCCGTTGGTTTTCAACCATCCTATGGCTAGGGGGATTTCATCTGATTCTAGGACTGCTGAGAGGTCTTTTAAAGTAAGTCTTCCATTCTTTTCAGCAAGCAACTTGAGTGCTCGCCTCTCCGGAAGGCCTTTTTCAACATAACGTTTCCCTTCCTTCCCAAGAGAATACACGGTTTTGACATGGTTCTCTACCGTAACAAGTTGTTTCGACTGTAGCCACGAGGAGGCATTGGCTATCTCGACATCTTGGGTAAACCCTCCTGTTTTGAAGATATCCTGCGGTGAGCCTCTGCCATGCAGTTTCTGAAGCGCGAGTAATACTTTTTTTTCGTTTTGAGAAAGTTCCTTGATGATTTTTTCTATATCCATTGAAACCTGAAATTGTCTTGCTACGTATTAAGATTTGGATGATTCGCTCTCGTTTCGAAAGAAATATAAAACAATAGCTCTTCATCGTTTTTACATCGGGGAGTACCCTATGATTGGAAAATTACCAGAAGACATCTTACAGGCTTTTTTAGAGACAATACCACTCGAATTTTCAGTCATCGATAAAAACGAAAAAGTTCTTGCATGGAATAAACACGCTACACGAATTTTCAAACGACCTGAGGCGGTTGTCGGACGAGATGTACAAAACTGTCATCCGAAGAAAAGTCTAGGAAAAGTCGAACAGATACTAAAAGAGATGAAAGCAGGGAAACGAGACAAAGCTAGATTCTACATCGACCTTCCCCTGGGGCCAAATCAAGAGAAACAAAAAGTCCTTATCGAATATTATGCGTTGCGTGATGAACAAGGGAAGTACCTTGGCTGTCTGGAAGCATCACAGAACATCGCTGAGCTGCAGAAATTATCTGGGGAAAAACGATTGTTAGATTAGGGACATAAAAGGGTTTCGAGATCCAGTAAAAATAGTTTCTGAATCCATTCTTGACAGTTCTGCTTATGTTTCTCGCGGTTCCTCCCTTTTACGATCATATGGGTCCGGTGAGGCAGCGGGATGCAGATCATTCTGTTGACATGGTGCATATCCACGCTCCGGACATCATACCGCGGGAACGGGTTATCAAACAAGGGAAGATATCCAAGGTTTCTCTTTTTGAATCGTGCTTTACGGTTAGCTTCTGGATACTTACGTCTTTTCATAGTATTTTTTCTCATTTATTTCAGATAATCAAGAGCGCAGAATGTTACGAAACAAGGTAAAGAGAGCATCCATTCACCCATTTTGACAAGAGATGCCTCTGTGTATATATAAGGATGATGAGCATGATTGTAAGTATTACGTTTTTATAGAACGAGCGTATTACCCCTTTTCAACACCGGGGCCCGTAGCTTAGATCGGTTGGAGCAACCGGCTGATAACCGGTAGGTCGAGAGTTCAAATCTCTCCGGGCCCATTTGTGTTTCTATTTTTTTGGTGGGGTGTACCACTGCCTTTTTCCGCTGATAAAATCTTTGGGCCCTTTTTTCTTCAGATTCCTCAGGTTATTGAGGGACGCATCTCCATGTGATTCTGTTATAAAATCTAGTTTTTTGCATGTTTCGAATTCTGTGCATTCCCAACATCCTTTGATTCCTTTCTTTTGGCAGCATTTCCTCATTTTGCAGAACGGGGGACCACCGCCATCCCTACAGACCTTGTTGCATCGGAACCGAACCATCGCACCAAGCACTTCGTAGCATTCCTTATACAGTTTATATTCTTTGAAAAACGATATGTTGGAAAGTGATTCAGCGGTTTTATCAAAATGTGCCTCACGCAGTTCTTTTCGTAAATCTCTTGCTAAATCAGCGATGGTCCCTTTATGTGCAAAACAATCACCGCAATACAGTCCGCAGTAGGATATCAGATGCTCATTTTCTTCTCCCACGGTCTTTTCACCAATGTACATACTTTTAATATATTGATTAGAGTGTTGTTAACAATGGAAGTAATATTTGTAGTCCTGGTCGGTGATTTCTCCCATATAATGATGCCATTCTTGTGTTTTGGTGTCGATAAAGAGCTCAGCGCCATCCCGTCCTATCGCATCCATCAGCACGGTATCTTGTTTGAATTCATCTAATGCTTCCATGAGGTTTGTCGGCAGACGTTGGATATTGTTCTCTTTGATTTCTTGTTCTGTCATCTTGTAGATGTTCTTCGTGATTGGTTCATAATTGATTTTCTTTTTAATACCATCAAGACCTGCATGGGTTAACACTGCAAACAACAAGTAAGGGTTTGCTGCAGGGTCTGCGTTACGGACTTCGACATCGACATTCTTCTTTGAAGGGATACGAATGAGGCTGCTGCGGTTATGTGGTGCCCAAGCAAGGTAGATAGGGGCTTCATAATGCGGGATTAATCGTTTGTAGGAGTTCAGGGTCGGATTGGCAATCGCAGCGATCCCTCGAGAATGGTCGAGGATTCCGCCGATGAAATACCGAGCGGTTTGATTCAACCCAAACGGATCATTTTCATCTACGAACATATTCTGGCCTTTATTGTACAACGCGATATGAGCATGCAAGCCGCTTCCTGCCTCATTGGAGAAAGGTTTTGGCATGAAGGTAATATCGAAATTATATGTCGTTGCAATATCCCGAGCGATGTACTTGAAGAAGCAGCAGAAATCAGCTGCGGAGATTGCATCAAGATCGGATATCTCAATTTCATGTTGTGATTTTCCTGATTCATGATGATGGTATTTCACCGGGTATCCACATTCCATCAAAGCATCCGAGAGTTTTTTCCGATAATCTTTCGCATTATCAAGCGGTGGTGCGATAAAGTACCCCTGGTTTTCTTTGATTTCAGTCAATTTACTCTCGTTATGATTAAAAGCATAAAACTCGACTTCCGGGGAAATAAGAATACTGTCGAACCCTTGATTCTTCGTAAGATCCACTGCTCGCTGAAGGATATGCCGAGGTCCAGCGCGATACGGGTTATACTCGACATCACAGAGGTTCGCTCTGATGAGTGCTTCCCCTTCAACATGTGGAAGAATCAAGAATGTCTCTGGATCGGGGATCGCGATCATATCTGATCGTTCAACCTTCCGGAACCCAACTGAAGAACCATCGAACCGTGAGCCTTTGCTAAGGACTTCATCTTTTAGAAAACGAACTGCCGGGACATGAAAGACCCGCAGACCCCCCATAAGGTCCGTGAAATGAATTTGGATCCATCTGATCTGATGCGTTTCAATTTCTTTTTTTATCTGTTGTTGGTTCATGCGAACATTGGAAACAGTATGTATTATAAATTTTTTATGGATATCGATACATATACAAACGAGAAAATAAAGACACTCAAACAGTCCTTATGAGAATCAACAATGATAGAAAAAAACAAAATCTATTGTATGGATTGTCAAAAGGGGTTATCCAAACTTCATGACGCATCTGTCGATGTCATAGTGACCTCACCACCCTACAACATCGGAAAACCATATCGGTCGTATAACGATGTCCGCCCACGAACCGAATATCTGGATTGGATGGAGACGATCGCAAAAAAATGCTTACCAAAGCTCAAAGAAGAAGGATCGTTTTTCTTAAACGTGGGCGGAAAACCAACTGATCCCTGGGTCGCATTAGACCTCGCAGACCGATTCCATCACCACTATAAACTTCAAAACACGATTCATTGGATTAAATCCATCGCCATCCCTAAAGAAGACGTCGGAAGTTATCCAGCAATCACCGATGACATTGCTGTTGGACATTACCAACCGGTGAACAGTACACGGTATCTCAGCAACTGTCATGAGCATATCTTTCATTTCACAAAAACCGGACGTGTTCCAATTGACCAACTTGCCATCGGTGTGAAATACCAGGATAAGACAAATATTGGTCGGTGGAAAAAAGCATCAAAAGACCTCCGTGGCAGAGGCAATACCTGGTTCATCCCCTATGAGACCATACAAACAGCACGATCTCATCCCACGACTTTTCCTGTGAAACTCCCAGAGATGTGCATTCGACTTCATGGAATTCGACAGAACATGCTCGTGCTTGACCCGTTCATGGGAACAGGCTCGACTGCGCTAGCCTGTCAAAAACTACGAGTGGATTATATCGGTTTTGAAATCGATAAAGCCTATGTAACAATGGCAAAAAAGAACCTCTTATCACAGGAAAAAAAATGATCTCTTCAGCGATCACTCCTTTTTTTTCCATCATGCAGCTTTTAATACCTATGGACTATAGAGGAATACGACGATGAAGAAAATCACCCCCTGGCTCCATGACAGTTCCTATATCAGTCCTCTCTCACCAGCCTGCCGCATGTGTGCGAAAGGAGCAAAAATGGTTGTCCTTATCACCGGACTTTGCTCGACGAAATGCTTCTACTGTCCCCTGAGTTTTAAAAAAGGCGGGACTGACAGAATATTTGCTGATGAATGGGAGCTGAACAATGAACATGATATAGAAAAGCTCGTACATGAAGCTGAATATATCGATGCGACCGGTGCTGGAATCACTGGTGGTGATCCCCTCTTTGTCTGGCAACGAGTGAAAACGTACATCACGTTGTTAAAAAAAACTTTTGGAGAATCATTCAACATTCATCTCTATACCTCAGCACTTACAAACGCGAACCATCTGCCTGATCTTGTGGCTGCAGGTCTTGACGAAATCCGATTTCATCCCCTTCCTCACACCTGGGGAAACATGGACAGAAGTCCAATAAAAAAAACAATACAACACATGACAGATTCCTCTCTTGATGTCGCCATAGAAATACCCGTTCTCCCAAAAAAAGAAAAAGAAATCTTTTCACTCATTTCTTGGGCGGATCACCAAGACATTCAATGGGTCAACCTCAATGAACTCGAATTCTCCGAGCGTAACTGCGACGACTTCCGTTCTCGAGGATATCATGTGAAAAATGCGATTTCCGCTGCGGTGAAAGGAAGCCAGCAAACCGCAGAAAAAATCCTAAGAATGTCACAAAAGGAAAATCTTAAAATCGGGGTACATTACTGTTCTGTGTCATTCAAAGACGGTGTTCAATTAAAGAATCGTATCATACGCAGGGCGAATCACATCGCAACACCCTATGACATCATCACGAAAGATGGAACATTTATCCGAGGTGCTATTTATCCTTCTGATGGTTCATTAACGTCGCTTCTCTCTTTGTTACAAAAAACGTATAATGTTCCTTTACGTCTTCTGCATCTGGATTTCGAAAAGGAACGAATCGAGCTTGCTGCATGGATGCTTGAGAAAATCGCACCGCGGCTCTCCAAACAAGGATACCACTGTTTCATTGTCGAGGAATACCCAACGGCAGACCGACTTGAAGTAGAACGTACTCCAATCCCTGGTCTGTGAAAAAGGTTTTTATATGGGGGTCACATTCCCACCTTACCATTTCCTAAGGAATGGAATCGATGAAAGCTCTTAAAGGAGGCTAAAAAAAATGCCGATGTATGTACGATTTCAAGCATCAAAAGAACTGCAAGATTTAGCCTATGAATTGATTGAAAAGGCTCGAGATGGTGGAAAACTCGGAAAAGGCGCAAACGAAGCGACAAAGTACGTTGAACGTGGCCAAGCAAAAATCGTCATTATGGCTGAAGACGTCACCCCTGAAGAAATCCTTGCACATATGCCACTTCTCTGTGAAGAAAAAAACATACCATATACCTATGTTCCAAGCAAAGAAGAACTTGGGAACGCCGCAGGCCTTGGAATTCCCACGAGTGCCATAGCGATCGTAAACCCTGGACGCGAGAAAGACCTTGTAGAAAACATCATTAAAAAACTAGAAACAGAAAAGAAGCAGGGTTAAGAGTATGGTTATCGAAGGAACCCCATGTGAGGTCGTTGAAGTCATCGAACGAACAGGGATGGCTGGTGAAGCCTCTCAGGTGAAAGTTCGAGTCTTGGATGGGAGAGATAAAGGGAAAATCATCACCCGTAACGTCATGGGGCCGGTTCGATTAGGCGACATTCTTATGTTAAGTGAAACTCAACGAGAAGCAAAAAAACTTGGTGGGCCGCGATAAGAGGGAAACAAGCATGGTCGAAAAAAGAACATGTTCATTCTGTGGATCTGATATTGAACCTGGAACTGGAAAATTGTTTGTAAAAAAAGATGGTACAGTGCTGTATTTTTGTAAAATGAAGTGCCAGAAAAACATGTTGAATTTGGGTCGTATCCCAAGACGGGTACGATGGACAAAAAGCTACTCAAAAAAATCTTAAGCGGATAGAAAAAATGCATATTGAGCTTCCTTATGGGAAAGGAACAGTACCACTTGATGTTCCGGATAAGAATCTTTTAGAGGTTGTTGTACCAAAAGAGTATATCCCGTCAAGGCAACCTGAGCAGATGATTCAGGAGGCATTGCACAATCCGTTAGGAACTGATCGACTTTCTACCATGATCGGCTCGGGGGAGACCGTTGCGATTGTGATTGATGATTACACGCGACCCTGCCCGACTAAGATCTTATTACCACCGGTCCTGGAGGAGTTGAAAACCGCAGGGGTCAATGATCTGGATGTCCTTATCATCATAGCGACAGGAACCCATACCCCGCCCTCAACCGATGTCATAAAAGAACTTGTTGGGGATAAAATCTTCCGGAATTATATGATTATCTCCAATGATGCAGTCAATGCAACCCATGTGAATATCGGACAGACCAAACGAGGCAACGACATAGAGATTCTTAAGGAGTTTATCGAGGCTGATTTTAAGATTCTTCTTGGTGACATCGAATACCATTATTTTGCTGGGTTTGGAGGAACACGAAAGAGTATTCTTCCTGGAATTTCTTCGAAAAATACGATTCAGCGGAACCATAGCCTGCTGTTTGAAAAGCATTCTTGTATGGGTCTGTTGAAAGAAAACCCGATCAATCAGGAGATGAATGAGGCGATGCATCTCGCAGGATGCGACTTTGCCCTAAGTGTGGTACAAAACTCCCATCATCGTATTGTCGGTGCCTGGGCAGGAAACCCTGAATTGGTTATGGATGCTGGGGTAAAACTCGTTGACACCATGTATAAGAAAGAAATTTCAGAGGCAGCAGATATCGTTATCACCGCTTCGAACGGACATCCTCATGATATCAATCTGTATCAAGCGATGAAAGCGATGCATACCGCCTGTCAGGTCGTAAAACCTCATGGGGTCATCATCCTTGTTGCCGAATGTCCTCAAGGACACGGCAGTCAACTCTATATCGACTGGTTAAAAAAATATAAAACATCACAAGAAATACAAAAAGCATTACAGGAAAATTTTATCATCGGTGCCCATAAAGCATTCTACCATAGGAGAACTATTGAGAATCATCCGGTGATCCTCATCTCAGAGATGGAAGGTCCTGATGTGACCGGACTTTTTGGCTTTATAAAAGAAAAAACTCTGGGTCATGCCTTAGCAAAGGCATTTTCTCTTTCCGGTGATCAATCAAGAGTCCTGGTAGTTCCTCAAGGTACGACGACGTTTTTAACCGTTAAACA
>DATMWV010000064.1:0-3204 GCA_035562195.1 Thermoplasmatota archaeon | reverse complement strand
CTATTATTTAAATCTTTTTATTTTTAAAGTACTTTCACTCATCATTTGTTTCGCAAGCCCATCAGGATACTCCCCGGCATAGATAATTTCAGTGACACCAGCGTTGATCAACATCTTCACACAAACGACACAGGGGGTATTTGTACAATACAGGACAGACCCTTTGATTGACACACCAAACACCGCTGCTTGGATAATCGCATTCTGTTCCGCATGTAATCCTCGACAGAGCTCATGCCGCTCCCCAGAAGGGATGTTCTGATCCTGTCGAAGACACCCGGTTTCAGAACAATGTTTAAGTCCTTTTGGTGCCCCGTTATATCCAGTACTCAGGATATGTTTTTCTTTTACAAGAATGGCACCAACTTTCCGACGTAAACACGTACTTCGTTTTGCGACCACATACGCCATTTCCATAAAATATTCATCGTAGGACGGTCTTGGTTCCATAAAAATCCAACATAAGAATGATTGTGCAGCTTAATAAAATTATGATTTCGCACTGCTTTGAGATTCATCGTTTCGCATGAAAAATAAACGATCACCCATTACGGCTCGGAATATTGTCGTAAGCAGGGAGAAACCAAGGATAATACCCCAGATGATTGGATCAAACACAGGAGCGGTGGTAAAGAGAGTATTCAACCCAGGGACATAAATAATGGCAAGAATCATGAGCAATGTAAAAACAAAAAAAGATTTCAACAGCATATTTTTTCGTTTGAACTTCTCGATGATCGTTCCCTCTCGTAAGATGAACACATAGATCTGAGGTGACAATAACGTAATAGCAAATGCAACAGTACCAGCCATCAGTCCTGCTTGTTCAATACCAATCCCATGAGCTTTTAGATATTCAAAAGAAAGAATGTACCCTGCAGTGATGGACAAACCAAAGATAATCCCATCGAGAATCATAATCAACCGATGTTTGCGAGAAATAATCGGCTCTGACATCTTCGAGGGATTTCGTTTCATGAGATCCTTATCACCAGAATCCGTACTCACCCCGATGCTTGGGAATGATTCCATAATCACATTCGACCAAAGCAATTGTAACGGCATTAACGGCACTGGATACCCGAAGAGTGGTGTCACAAGAATACCGACAACCTTTCCGATATTGTTCGTAATAAGGTACCGGATAAGTTTCTTCAGGTTCTGATACACCCGTCGTCCTTCCTCAACAGCCTTGACAATGACAGAAAAATTATCATCAGTCAGGATGATGTTTGCCGCCTCTTGCGACACCTGTGTCCCAGCCCGGCCCATGGCGATGCCGACATCAGCTTTCTTCAACGCGGGAGCATCGTTGACACCATCACCGGTCATGGCGACGATATGGTTTTTCGCCCGCAGTTTTTCCACAATCTTTAATTTATCAAGCGGTGCAACACGAGAATACACCCGAATCTGCTCAACACGACTTTCGAATTCCTCATCAGACATCTGCTCAAGGTCTTTTCCTTCGATTGCCTGGTTTATATCAGAGGCAATACCAACACTTTCGGCTATTGAAAATCCGGTCTTAATACTGTCACCGGTAATCATCACTACGTTGATGTTCGCATCTTTTGTCTCCTGAATCATCTGTTTTACTTCATCCTTAGGGGGATCGTAGATAGCAGCAGTGGCAAGGAACGTAAAACCTATAGGATTATTCACATCAATCTTCTGTATGTCACCAACGTTTGATTTTTTCACAAAACCAATGAGGCGAAATCCTTTCTCAGACCGGGAGCTTAGCTCTCTTCCGATATGTTGCCGGTGATGATCATCCAATGTCTGAACTTTTCCATCGAGATAATATGAGGTGCAAAACATAAGGATTTTTTCTGGTGCACCCTTCATATAGATATCATGTTTCCCGTTACTGTCTTTGGTAAGAATCGCTGAAAACATCAGCTCAGAGGAGAAGGGAACGCTATCGATAATGTTGTACGAATTAAACTGATCTGGTTTAAAACCATTTAAAATCGACGCTTTTATCAATGCAATCTCAGTGGGATCGCCTAACTCTTTGATGATGTTTCCATCCTGTTCGACGACCTGAGCAGTAGAACATTTTACAGATGTCAAAAAAAGATCGTGCAGAAGCGCGGATTTTCCTTCCGCGATCATCTTAAACACATCTGCCATCACGTAGAACTTTGTACCAATGAAGAATTCCTTCACCGTCATATCATGCTTTGTGATAGTACCTGTTTTATCTGTGCAGATATAATCGACATTCCCAAGGGTCTCAACCGATGAAAGCTGCTTGATGATGACTGAGTTTTTCGCGAGTCGCTCCATCGCAAGCGATAACGCGATAGTCATGGAGGCAGGTAAACCTTCTGGAAATACTGCAACCAATATGCTAATCGCAAGTAAAATTGAAAAACCAAGGTCAGTCCCTCGCATATATCCCATGACTAAAACAAGGACGAGGGCAACGATTGCAAGAGCTACCAACGACTTAACTTCAACATCCATTTTCTTCTGAAGAGGTGTACGTTCCTCTTCTGTCTCTTGAATATTAATCGCGATTTTCCCGATTTCAGTAGCATTCCCTGTTTTTACGACGAGTCCCTTTGCATGACCGTTAAGGACTTTACTCCCAGCAAAAACAATATTTTTCATCTCGTAAAGTTTAGGATTTTTTTCAAGGATAGGTTGTACATTTTTTTGAACAGGTTCGCTTTCACCAGTGAGATGTGCCTCATCAACAAGTACATCTGCCGCTTCGATGAGTCGTGCGTCACTAGGGATAATATCCCCTGCTTCAAAAACAATAATATCCCCAGGTACTAAAAATTTCGAAGCGATAACATCAACGTTTCCATCACGAATGACCTTACATTGAGGAGAAAGAATTTTCTTCAACTCTTCCGCTGCTTTTTCTGCTTTTCCCTCCTGGATCAGACCAATAATGGTATTGATGAGAACAACAGCCACAATCGCAATAGCCTCAAGTGCATCATTGATGATAAAAAACGACAGAAGAGCTGCGATAATCAGTATAAGAGCCATAGGCTCGATGAGTGCCTCAATGATCTTACGAAAAATGGTTTTCTTTTTTATCTTTGTGAATTCATTTGTTCCATAGATGCGCAACCGTTCCTCTGCCACGGCTTCAGGAAGACCTTGAGGTGAGGTCTGAAATACGGTAAATAAATCTTCTTTTGATTGGCTTGAGAAAGTTCCAGAGAGATCAATTCTTTG
>DATMWV010000063.1:0-6916 GCA_035562195.1 Thermoplasmatota archaeon | reverse complement strand
CAATTAAATGTTCTTTTATCTTGTTTATGTATGGTGGAAAAGGTATGGAACAAAAGAAACGCATTATTGTATTATGTATGCTAGTGGTCGGCTTCCTCGCACCATCAGCGTGCGCAATCGTACAAAAAGAAGAATTAATGGATCAGAGTACCCCCTTAGGAACGGGTGATTATATCTGTGGGATGAACAATAACTATATCGCTCAATCATTCAAACCAACAATCCCGGTCCTATCAAGGGTTGAACTTGGATTATTTAAACAAGAAAATATTACAGGTACTTTCACCATCTCCATTCGACAAAAACTCAACGGGGAAGACCTCGCATCAAAAACCGTATCAATCGAGGAGGTCCCCTGGCAGAGTTACGGTGATTGGGTCTCTATTGATTTCCAAGACATTGATGTCACTCCAAATAAAAGATATTACATCGTGTTTACATCTGATGACGCCCGTGATGTCCTTTGGATTATGTCCAATAGTAATCCGTACCATCGAGGACGCCCGTGGACGTTTGGTGGGTCTCTGCCCTTTTGGATCCCGGTCTTTTTGGTAGTGACGAAAATCCCTGATATGAGTTTCAGGACCTACGGATATGAATAATTCAACGTTTGGAGATAAAAAGCATGAACGAAAAAAAATATGTAACCATCGCGTTCTTCCTCATCATAATAACTGCCATACCTCTGACATCGGCACAGCATTCCTCTTTTTCAAGTCAAAACCATGTATTTTTAGCAACCATTCAAATCACAAGCTATAATGGAACAATTTTTCCATTAGCCCATTTTTTTATCAATCACTCTGGAGTGTGTGCCTATATGCGAATTTGGACTGGTGAAGACGGCCATGTTGAACTGAGTAAAATTGGAAATCCTTCATCGAACATTGTGCTGGATGGGAATCAGGCCATAACAATTATCGGATTCATCGGTTTTGCTGTCGCAGGCGGGAACTGTAGCTCAGGTCATTGTGACCCTCTGAATGTTCATGGCAAAGCACTAGTCACAACCTGGTAAACAGAAAAAACAAGAAAGATGAATCATGTCTTTACTAGGAATAGCAATCAATGGCACGCTAGTCAGTTTTGCTACGAGGAAACGACCCGGGAACAGTTTTTTAAAGCTAGACAAGAAAAGGAGTAGGTTTTTTCATAAGACTAAAGTTTCTATTTGAGTATTTCATAGAACTCTTCATACGGCATTTTTGCTGAGTAGCGAGGCACCTGGTCGTAAATCTGTTTGAAAAATGTCAGGTGATGTGATTTGTTATGCGCGTCTTTATCTCTCCAGTACGTGATGATGATGTATTTATCTGGTGTAAACGTCGTTTCAGAGATATCATCAGGCAGGAAACTGCCTATTCCAGAGACACCTGAAATATGCAAGAGCTTTGATCCAAGGAACCCATCTATTTCGTTGGTTTTCTGACAAAGGGTTTTCATTTGTTCTTGGAATTCTTTTTCATTTCCAGGTTTTATTTCAAGGAAATCAATCGCACTGATGAGTCCTCTTTTTTCCCGCAGGTAATCGTTCTCCCAGTTTCCTTTAAGGACATCGGCATTGATGTGTGCTGCTCTGAGCCATTGTTGAGCGAGTCGTGCACGAACACCAGAGTTGCAGTACACCGATACTGTTTTGTCCTTGAGGAACTCATGGTAAAACTCAAGGTCATGCAGTGCGATGTTCAATGCTCCTTTGATATGGTCTTTTGCGTATTCTTCTCGGGTCCGGACGTCAATGATGAGATGTTCAGCCAGGTTAAAAACCACCTTTCTGTTGGTATTTCTCGTATATTGTATCGTTATTAAATAGTTCTGTCTGACTGCCGTTAGATGAGACGGTAACTCTATGTTTTTATTCGCAGAAACTGTCTGTTTTTATTCTGGTATGAAGCAGTAGTACCAGACCGACATCTCTACAGAAGCGGTGTTTCCAGTTGTGTCTTGAGCTGAGATGTTCATGGTAAATACACCAAGGTCAGGGCCGATCCACTGCCGTTCATGAAGTTGTCGGTCGCTGTTCCAGGTCATGTTGCCTTGCTCGTTTTCATAGACGTACATGTAGACAAGGATGTCTTCAGGGGCATCGACATTGTCAGTGACGCTGACTTGGACAGGACGGACACGGAACCCGCCAAATCCCATGGTGTCTGCGACGATATTAAAGATGGTCGGGAACAGTTTTATCCCGGAGAAATGAAAATAGCCTTCCGTGGGATTTACGATTTCAATCATAGGTGGTTCATCATCTATGCCCAGGAGTTGTTCAACGGGCGTTATCTGATTTCTTGTCGTCGCAGGAATGGAACCTATTCCCAGCGATAACAGCAGTAGGACACAGCAGCTTATTCCAAAGATGTTCTTCTTCATTTTGTTGGCCTCCCTTTTTATCTTATTTCATACGACAGATGTATATATAGTTTATTATAGATGTGTGGTAGATATAGGAGCCTTGTTTTTTAAGAGCTCCAGTGCAATAAAAAATAAAAAAAAACGGACCTGGCGGAATCGAACCAGAAAACAGCAGTAACAGAACATAGAGATAATGAGAATCTTGAATAAACAGTAATACTATTCACTCTGCATGATTGAATTTCTTTCAGAAAAAGAAATCTGGGAGATAAATCGCCTTTCACTTGAACTTACCAAGGAAGGAAACCAATTTCAAGTGATTCAACCTGATGACATCAGATTTATCATTTATTTTGTGTCTACGCGATTTGGTAGTAATATTCACCAAAAGGCATTAGCTTATTGTGTATCATTAATCGTGTTACATCCTTTTCGAAATGGAAACCATCGTACATCCTTATTATGTGCAGAGCGGTTTCTTCAGAAAAATCACCATCGTCCAATTGCGACAGATGTTGAACGGATAATACTTGAAAAACAACGATTAGACTATGAAGAAAAACACGAGCTCCATCGAGAGTTTTTCAGGATTACTAATCTAGAAAATAACAAGGAACGTGAAAGGGAGATAGAAAAACTCATGAAAACATCCTATGGAAAAACTATAGGAGATTGGTTAAAAAAATATACACTTAATGAGTCCGAGCACAGAATTTAATGTACTCTGATCGTTCCTGAACAAACTCTTTGATTTCTTTTTTCTCTTTTTCCGTCATAGATAGAATTACTTATGGAGATAACCGATATATAAGAGTTGTGTTGGATTTTTAAGAATGTGTTTTTATCTCATTACGAACGGACCTGGCGGGATTCGAACCCGCGATCTGCAGCTTAGGAGACTGCCGCCCAATCCAGGCTAGGCTACAGGCCCAATTGGTCGACATTATCAATTGGATTCATAAGAGTCTTTCTCTCACAATGATAAAAGAAGAGGTTTTAGAACTGGATGAGAAATCTATTGGCCTAGACGATCGTTGCCCTTGACAGGAATAATTTAAATTGCTGTACTGCAGTTGCATTGGACTGTTCAGCGCAGGTGATGTTGACTGAAATTTGTGGCATGTCTTTGAGGAACCCAAGTCCGATGCCGAAGAGCGGGACATTGACGGTTGCTGTTTCTCCAGCAGGCATCGTCTCAGGGAATGCATATATCCCTTGGTGGATGAACAAACCTCCGGTGATGACGATCTCTCCAGAAACCTCGGTTGCATTCGAATCTCCGGAGTTCTCGATCTCGATGGTCAATCCTTTCCCACCAGAAAAATTCGTAATGAGAAGAACCGGTTCATGTACAGTGACTTGACCATAGCAATAAATCCCACCCCATGATGACGATGAATCACCTTCTGCTGAGCCGATCACCAGTAAGCCATCTGCCATGGATGGCGTCCCATAGACATAGTTCATCGTGTCTGGATTCACATAATGGCCAGTGAGGAGCGCGCCCGTAGACAGGTCATGACAGCAGAGACGTGCATTCCGGTCCAGTCCGACGCCGATATCCTCGACGATGTACAACCGGTTCTGCGTAATCGTAGGCTTCGTATTGTACTCCCCGTTGTTCTCAGAGGAATAGTTCCAGTATTCAGCCCCCGTCTGTATATTAATACAATGGATCATCCCAGGAATAGACGCGTATGGATTCAGAGCACCAACGATTAACCTCCCAGAGCCAACTGCTAGAGAGGATGCGACCAAGAAACCCTCTTTCAGGGGAAACTCCCATTGGGTGGTCCCATCCAGGATACAATAAACAGTGTTCTCGTTTGTGCCATAGATGTTGTTGTCTACAAAAACTGGATGTCCTGTTGTTATCTGTTCGTTGGACTGCCAGACTACCTCTCCGGTGAGTGCATCAAAACAGGTCAGGATGTTCCCGATACCAGCAGCATACACCTTGTCGTCGACGACTGCCGGAGAAATATCCCTTGCGTTTTTCGTAGTATTGGACCAGGCTACCGATCCATTTTCAGCATACAAGCAAAACAGTTTGCTTCGATTGGTCGCTGGATACTCATTGGTACAACTGATGTAGATTCTCTCGTTGTAAATCACTGGGGAGCCCTGTATCATAATATCAGTATCTAATAGAACGTTCCATATCTGTTGTCCTGTTGAGGCGTTGATGCAGACGAATCGCCCGTTCAACGACGCAACATAGACCCGCCCATTGGACACTGCTGGAGATGAAAACAATTGATCGTTGATGGTGAAGTTCCAGAGGTATGAGCCGTTATAGAGGTCTAAACAATGAACATGACCTCTCCACCAGTTGCAGGTGGTGATGTATGCTTTTCCATCGAGAATCGATGGGGAGGATTCGATAAAATCTTCGACCGAATGGCTCCATCTCGTCTGAGTGATGTCCGGCGGAGGTGAGCTTGTGTTTGCAGTACGTGCCTGATCATGACAGAACATCGGCCACCAATCACTTGCTGATGACGGTTGAATTGTTTTCAGATTATTTCGCATCTGAGTAGGACTGTTCAGAGCCAATGCTGGAGTTGTTAACAGGATTTGAATTATGAGTAGGACAAGTATTTTTTTCATAGAATCCCCCATCGGATATAATTTGCTCAGGTGATACTATCATTGGTACTGTATATAAAATTACTTAGTTACCTATAATAGAAAGATGAACAAATAGGGTTCATAAAAATTTTTAGAGCGGGTTGTAGTTGATGGAGAAATGCGCAGACGACCCATCGGTCTGTGGGGCCTTCCAGTTCTGCAGTTCCTGCAACCGGATTGTCTCAAAGGGAATCTGTTTTTGTTCTAACAGTTTTGAGATTCCGGGCACGTGCCCATCACCGATACATACAACGATCTTCTGGTGTTTTCCGTGCAGTTCGATGAGTCGTTGTGTCATATGTTCGTTTCTATCATCGATCAATGTCTTTTTGATCGTCGGGAATTTCTTGCCGATCTCCTCAAGGTAGGTATCATAGTGAGCTTGGTAGTTTTTCAGTTCCTCTTCGACGCGTTTCTTGCTGACGAACAGGCCGGCGACACCAGAGAACATGAGCCGGAGTTTTTCAAAAAACGGCATGGTCTTCCACATGTGGGTGAAGAGCTGTTGGGCGTTGGTGTCGATGAAGGCGACCGGGAGCTGATGTGATTGTGCGTAGTGTATCGCGGAGAGCATCTCGTCTCCGGCGTTCACGCCGTACTGCTCTGCCATGCTTTCTTGGAATTGTGCCAGCATGCGATAGATGAACGGAAGGTTTCGTTTTGCAGCGTGATAGGAGGCAGGGTCTGTGTTTCGTATGAGAATTGCTTGGTATCTCTGGGGGTCGAGTTCGACGCCGACGATCTCTGGTCCTTTTTCGTCGAAGATGGAGAGGAGTGCTGCGGAGAGATCGAAGATATGTCCGGTTCCGATGAGTGTGATCATAGTTGTGTGCGGCACATACGTTGGGATTTCATTAAGGTATGCGTCTGAACCATCCCTTTATTCGTCAATCGTCGATAATCAAATCGACAATATTAAATAGTATGAAAGATATAATAATATGTATGTGTAACGTCATCGACGATTATCGGGAAGATGAGTTATCCGACGCATGGATAAAAATCGAAAGAAGGAAAATGCTGTATTGCTAATCCTTTCCCCCCTTTCCCTTCTTTCACCCTCCTCTTTTTTTAAAAAAACATCTCTGGAAGAGAAAAAAAAAGGTTAATACCGATAGTGCTCCGACTTATACGGACCGTTCACCTTCACACCAATATATTCTGCCTGTTCCTCTGAAAGCCTCGTTAAACGCACCCCCAGTTTCCCCAGATGCAACCGCGCGACCTCCTCATCAAGGATCTTCGGCAGCATATACACCCCGACCTTATGATGCTTCTTCCACAAGGCTATCTGTGCCAGCACCTGATTCGTGAACGAATTGCTCATCACGAAACTTGGATGCCCATGGGCACAACCCAGGTTCACCAGCCGACCCTCCGCCAGGATGAAAATCTCATGACCATCGGGGAACACGTATTTGTCCACCTGCGGTTTGATAGTGATTTTCTTCACACCCTTGAGCAGCTCTAACTTGCCGACCTGGATCTCATGATCAAAATGACCGATGTTGCAGACGATCGCCTGATCCAGCATCCGCTTCATATGCTCCACAGTGATGACATCCTTACATCCGGTCGCAGTCACATAGATGTTCCCCTCAGACAGACAATCCTCCACAGTCTTGACCTCATAGCCTTCCATGACCGCCTGCAACGCACAGATCGGGTCGATCTCCGTGACAATCACCCGGGCACCGAACCCTCGCATCGACTGACAACAACCTTTCCCGACATCTCCATACCCGCAGACCACGACGGTTTTTCCCGCGATCATCACATCTGTTGCTCTTTTGATGCCATCGGCGAGACTCTCCCGACATCCGTAATGGTTATCAAATTTTGATTTCGTCACCGAATCATTCACATTAAACGCTGGGAACAATAATTTCTTGGCCTCCAGCATCTGATACAGCCGATGCACACCGGTCGTCGT